>NZ_VMNE01000013.1:0-421 GCF_013277565.1 Streptococcus sp. k-90
CAATTATCAGCAGTGTTGGAGAGGGTGTAGAAATTCTAGCAACAGTTGAAGATCAAATCGTTGCAGCCCAAGAAAAAAATATGTTGGTAACTTCTTTTCATCCAGAATTGACTGATGATGTTCGCTTGCACCAGTACTTTATAAATATGTGTGACAAAAAGATAGTGGAATAAAAAGTGATAAATCAAGTTTTGATTCGCTTTTTCCAAAGAATCATTTTTTAAGTCATCTGACAGTATTCTGTGATTTTAGATTTATTTACGATAAATTAGAAAAGAATGATTGTTTTGACTTAGGGCATAAAGCTTATATGCTGAATATAGTGTTCAAGTATCTTTTATTGGGAGCACTTTAGAGGATGGAGTTAAAATACTATTCTATACTCCTTAATACTCTTCGACAATCTCTTCAAACCACGTCA
>NZ_VMNE01000013.1:488-818 GCF_013277565.1 Streptococcus sp. k-90
TCAAATTAATTTCTAGAAATGTTTTAGTATCCACGATGTACTATTCTAGTTTCAATTTACTATAAAAATGATGTATGGGATTGGTCAAAAAGAACACTTTGAAAATAGCAAAAAACGAGTATCTCTACAGATGGAGATACTCGTTCTATTATGTATAAAGCTATGAGTCTGTCGTCCTACGTAAGGTGCGCGTCGAAGGTTATANNCCAAACGCGATACAATAAAGGGGATTAAGCCAATTCTAAAGATTTTTTAAGAGGTAAGTGATGAGTTAAGATCAATGGTGTTTTAACAAGGTGAAAAGGGTCAGGCAAAAAGTCTTTAAAATCA
>NZ_VMNE01000014.1:0-54592 GCF_013277565.1 Streptococcus sp. k-90
CTAGAAGCCATCCAAACAGCATCAGAAGCTAAGATTGCTTCAATTGATAAGAACGCTAAATTATCAGACGATGAAAAAGCAGCAGCGAAAGCCGAAGTAGCGAAAGCCGCTATCGCAGCCGTTAACGCTATCAATGAAGCGAAAGATCAAGAAGGCGTAGATGGCGCTCAAACTACAGGAGTTAAAGCAATTGAAGCAGTAACTCCAGTAGGTAAAGAGAAAGCGCTAGAAGCCATCCAAACAGCGTCAGAAGCTAAGATTGCCTCAATTGATAAGAATGCTAAATTGTCAGATGATGAAAAAGCAGCAGCGAAAGCCGAAGTAGCGCAAGCAGCCATCGCAGCTGTAAATGCTATCAATGAAGCGAAAAATCAAGATGGTGTAGATGCCGCTCAAACTACAGGAGTTAAAGCAATTGAAGCAGTAAATCCAGTAGGCAAAGAGAAAGCGCTAGAAGCCATCCAAACAGCGTCAGAAGCTAAGATTGCCTCAATTGATAAGAATGCTAAATTGTCAGACGATGAAAAAGCCGCAGCGAAAGCTGAAGTAGCGCAAGCAGCCCTCGCAGCCGTTAATGCTATTAATGAGGCGAAAGATCAAGAAGGCGTAGATGGCGCTCAAACTGCAGGAGTTAAAGCAATTGAAGCAGTAACTCCAGTAGGTAAAGAGAAAGCACTAGAAGCCATCCAAACAGCGTCAGAAGCTAAGATTGCCTCAATTGATAAGAATGCTAAATTATCCGACGATGAAAAAGCCGCAGCGAAAGCCGAAGTAGCGCAAGCAGCTATCGCAGCCGTAAATGCTATCAATGAAGCGAAAGATCAAGATGGTGTAGATGCCGCTCAAACTACAGGAGTTAAAGCAATTGAAGCAGTAAATCCAGTAGGTACAAGCAGTACAAATAGCGCAGGAAACGGTATTACACCACCAACTGTAGAAGTCCCAGCTTATACAGAACCAGTAGGCACAAGTAGTACAGATGGTGAAGGTAATGTTATTATTCCACCAACAGCAGAAGTTCCAGCCTATACAGATCCAGTAGGCACAAGTAGCACGGATGGCTCAGGCAATGTCATTACTCCACCAACTGTAGAGATTCCAGCCTACACAGATCCAGTAGGAACAAGCAGTGCAGATGGCTCAGGCAATGTCATTACGCCACCAACATTAGAAGTGCCAGCCTACACAGATCCAGTAGGAACAAGCAGTGCAGATGGCTCAGGCAATGTCATTACGCCACCAACATTAGAAGTGCCAGCCTACACAGATCCAGTAGGTACCAGCAGTACAGATGGCGATGGTAACGTTATTACCCCACCAACTGTCGAAGTGCCAGCGTATACAGATCCAGTAGGCACCAGCAGTACAGATGGCGAAGGTAATGTCATTACGCCACCGACTGTCGAAGTTCCAGCTTACACAGATCCAGTAGGTACAAGTAATACAGATGGCGATGGTAACGTTATTACCCCACCGACTGTCGAAGTGCCAGCGTATACAGATCCAGTAGGCACAAGTAGTACGGATGGCGCAGGCAACGTTATTACACCACCAACAGCAGAAGTCCCAGCCTATACAGAACCAGTAGGCACAAGCAGTACAGCTGGTGACGGCAACGTAGTTACGCCACCAACAGCAGAAGTCCCAGCCTATACAGGTAGTGTGAATGGTATTTCAGAAGAAATGCCAGCTCAGCCACATAAGGACGGCAGTGCTAATGAAATGTCAGATGGAACTCCAGTATCTGAAACTACAATAAATAAAGATCGACAACTTCCAAATACTGGTACAGCAGACTCTACAGTAGCTATGGTAGCAGCTGCAGCAAGTGCAGTACTTGGACTTGGTCTTGCAGGCCGTCGTCGTAAAGAAGACGAAGAAGCATAATTTATATATGAGTTAATCTAATCTTTTAGTAAAATCTGTATTTGATTTTATAGCTTATATAGAATTCCTTAAAAAATCTCCTAGTAGTCCATTGATTACTAGGAGATTATTTGTTAATTATGGCATAGTAAAATGAAACGGGAATAGTACGAAATAAATTCTTAATTATTGATAGAAATTTAATTTTATAGTAGATTGAAATTACTATAGTATATAACTTCTGCTAAAGTATTTCTAGAAATTAATTTGATTTCCCTAATAAATTTGTTCATATCTTATTTCAACTCACTATAATTCCCCAATCAATTCGCCTATACTTTATTTCGATTTACTATACTTTTCTTCTATAATTAAAAATACAATTATTAATTTTTTCGAATAATATAGAAAAGGAGGGAAATCATGTTTGTTGCGAGAGATGCTAGGGGACAGTTGGTAAATGTGTTAGAGAATAAGCTTGAGAAGCAAGCATACACCTGCCCAGCTTGTGGAGGTCAGCTCCGTTTGCGTCAAGGATCAAGTGTCCGAACCCATTTTGCCCACAAATCCTTAAAAGACTGTGAGTATTCCTCTGAAAATGAAAGTCCAGAACATCTGGCAAATAAAGAATCCCTTTATCACTGGTTGAAAAAAGAGGCAGAGGTACAATTAGAATACCCGTTTCCAGAGCTTAAACAGATTGCGGATGTATTTGTAAATGGTAATCTAGCTTTAGAAGTCCAGTGTAGTCCCTTACCACAAAAACTTCTTAAGGAGCGTAGTGAGGGTTATCGTAGTCAAGGTTACCAAGTACTGTGGTTGCTGGGACAAAAACTTTGGCTCAAGGAGCGATTGACTCGTCTACAAGAAGGTTTTCTTTATTTCAGTCAAAATATGGGCTTTTATGTTTGGGAAATAGACAAGGAAAAACAGCTTTTAAGACTCAAATACCTGATTCACCAAGATCTCCGAGGTAAACTCCATTATCAGATTAAGGAATTTCCCTATGGACAAGATAGTCTACTGGAGATATTACGTCTCCCCTATAAGAAACAAAAAATATCTCATTTTACAGTTTTTCAAGATAAGGATATCTGTCGCTATATCCGACAACAACTGTATTATCAAAATCCCATTTGGATGAAAGAACAAGCAGAAGCCTATCAAAAGGGAGAGAATATCCTGACTTATGAGCTAAAAGCATGGTATCCCCAAATTAGACCACTAGTGGGCAAATTTTTCCAGATTGAACAAGACTTGAATAGCTATTATCAGCATTTTTACACCTATTATCAAGAAAATCCTCAAAATGATTGGCAAAAGCTTTATCCACCAGCCTTTTATCAGCAATATTTCTTGAAAAATATGGTAGAATAGAAAGGATGGAGGAATCTAATGGTATTACAAAGAAATGAAATAAATGAAAAAGATACATGGGATCTATCAACGATCTATCCAACTGATCAGGCTTGGGAAGAAGCCTTAAAAGATTTAACAGAACAATTGGAGACAGTAGCCCAGTATGAAGGCCATCTCCTAGATAGTGCGGATAGCCTACTCGAAATCACTGAATTTTCTCTTGAGATGGAACGCCAGATGGAGAAGCTTTACGTTTATGCTCATATGAAGAACGATCAGGACACGCGTGAAGCCAAGTACCAAGAGTACTATGCCAAGGCCATGACTCTCTATAGCCAGCTAGACCAAGCCTTTTCATTCTATGAGCCTGAATTTATGGAAATTAGCGAAAAGCAGTATGCTGACTTTTTAGAAGCTCAACCAAAATTGCAGGTTTATCAACACTATTTTGACAAGCTTTTACAAGGCAAGGATCACGTTCTTTCACAACGCGAAGAAGAATTATTGGCTGGCGCTGGAGAAATCTTTGGTTCGGCAAGTGAAACCTTCGCTATCTTGGACAATGCGGATATTGTTTTCCCTTATGTTCTTGACGATGATGGTAAGGAAGTGCAGCTCTCTCATGGAACTTACACACGTTTGATGGAGTCTAAAAATCGTGAGGTGCGCCGTGGTGCCTATCAAGCCCTTTATGCGACTTACGAACAATTCCAACATACTTATGCCAAAACCTTGCAAACCAATGTTAAGGTGCAAAACTACCGAGCAAAAGTTCGCAACTATAAGAGTGCTCGTCATGCAGCCCTAGCGGCGAATTTTGTTCCAGAGAGTGTTTATGACAATTTGGTAGCAGCAGTTCGCAAGCATTTGCCCCTCTTGCATCGTTACCTTGAGCTTCGTTCAAAGATTTTGGGGATTTCAGACCTCAAGATGTACGATGTCTACACACCGCTTTCATCTGTTGAATACAGTTTTACCTACCAAGAAGCCTTGAAAAAGGCAGAAGATGCCTTGGCAGTCTTGGGTGAGGATTACTTGAGCCGTGTTAAACGTGCCTTCAGTGAGCGTTGGATTGATGTTTACGAAAATCAAGGCAAGCGTTCAGGTGCCTATTCTGGTGGTTCTTACGATACCAATGCCTTTATGCTCCTCAACTGGCAGGACAATCTAGACAATCTTTTTACACTTGTTCATGAAACAGGACACAGTATGCATTCAAGCTATACGCGTGAAACTCAGCCTTATGTTTACGGAGATTATTCTATCTTCTTGGCTGAAATTGCCTCAACTACCAATGAAAATATCTTGACGGAGAAATTATTGGAAGAAGTGGAAGACGACGCAACGCGCTTTGCTATTCTCAATAACTTCCTAGATGGTTTCCGTGGAACAGTTTTCCGCCAAACTCAATTTGCCGAGTTTGAACACGCTATTCACCAAGCGGATCAAAATGGGGAAGTCTTGACAAGCGATTTCCTAAATAAACTCTACGCAAACTTGAACCAAGAGTATTATGGTTTGAGTAAGGAAGACAATCCTGAAATCCAATACGAGTGGGCCCGCATCCCACACTTCTACTATAACTATTATGTATATCAATATTCAACAGGCTTTGCGGCCGCCTCAGCCCTGGCTGAAAAAATTGTCCATGGTAGTCAAGAAGACCGTGAGCGCTATATCGACTACCTCAAGGCAGGTAAATCTGACTATCCACTTAATGTCATGAGAAAAGCTGGTGTTGATATGGAGAAGGAAGACTATCTCAACGATGCCTTTGCAGTCTTTGAACGTCGTTTGAATGAGTTTGAAGCCCTTGTTGAAAAATTGGGATTGGCATAAGATGGTTGAATCGTATAGTAAAAATGCTAACCATAACATGCGTCGTCCTGTTGTCAAAGAAGAAATTGTTGACTTGATGCGCCAGCGTCAAAAGCAAATCACAGGATCCCTGAAAGAATTGGAAGACTTTGCTCGTAAGGAAAATATTCCCATCATCCCCCATGAAACGGTAGCTTATTTCCGTTTTCTCATGGAAACTATGCAACCTAAAAATATTCTGGAAATTGGGACGGCTATCGGTTTTTCAGCTCTCTTGATGTCAGAACATGCGCCAGATGCCAAAATTACAACCATTGACCGCAATCCAGAAATGATTGGTTTTGCCAAGGAAAATTTTGCCCAGTTTGACAGTCGTAAGCAAATCACGCTTTTAGAAGGAGATGCGGTAGATGTCTTATCTACCTTGACAGAGTCTTATGATTTTGTCTTTATGGATTCTGCTAAGTCTAAATACATCGTCTTTCTGCCAGAGATCCTCAAACACTTGGAAGTTGGTGGAGTGGTTGTCTTGGATGATATTTTCCAAGGTGGTGATGTTGCCAAGGATATCATGGAAGTTCGTCGAGGTCAGCGAACCATTTACAGAGGACTTCAAAGACTGTTTGATGCAACCTTAGACAATCCAGGACTCACAGCAACATTAGTACCTCTGGGGGACGGA
This sequence comes from Streptococcus sp. k-90, assembly GCF_013277565.1. Taxonomy (GTDB): domain Bacteria; phylum Bacillota; class Bacilli; order Lactobacillales; family Streptococcaceae; genus Streptococcus. Next base: position 5,726 of record NZ_VMNE01000014.1, read on the forward strand.
ATTCTCATGCTTCGTAAAAATGTAGCAGATGTTCAACTGCCTGAAAGCGAATGATTTTCAGAAAAATTTAAGAAAATATAGTAAAATAGATAGGGTAACACTTATCTCAAAGGAGTAGACATGAAGAAAAAACTATTGGCAGGTGCCATTACACTATTATCAGTAGCAACTTTAGCAGCTTGTTCGAAAGGTTCAGAAGGAGCAGACCTTATCAGCATGAAAGGAGATGTTATCACTGAACATCAGTTTTATGAGCAAGTGAAAAGTAATCCTTCAGCCCAACAAGTCTTGTTGAACTTGACCATCCAAAAAGTATTTGAGAAACAATACGGTTCAGAAGTAGATGAAAAAGAAGTCAACGACACTATTGCAGAAGAAGAAAAACAATATGGTGAGAACTACCAACGTGTCTTGTCACAAGCAGGAATGACCCTTGAAACACGTAAAGCTCAAATTCGTACAAGTAAATTAGTTGAGTTGGCAGTTAAAAAAGCAGCAGAAGCTGAATTGACAGATGATGCTTATAAGAAGGCCTTTGACGAGTACACTCCAGATGTAACGGCTCAAATCATCCGTTTGGACAATGAAGACAAGGCCAAAGAAATTCTTGAAAAAGCCAAAGCTAGTGATGCAGACTTTGCTCAATTAGCCAAAGATAATTCAACAGATGAGAAAACGAAAGCGAATGGTGGAGAAATCACCTTTGATTCTGCTTCAACAGAAGTACCAGAACAAGTTAAAAAAGCTGCTTTTGCTTTAGATGTAAATGGTGTTTCTGATGTCATCACAGCCACTGGCACACAAGCCTACAGCAGCCAATATTACATTGTAAAAGTCACTAAGAAAACAGAAAAATCATCTAATATCGATAACTACAAAGAAAAATTAAAAACTGTTATCTTGACTCAAAAACAAAATGATTCAACATTTGTTCAAAGTATTATCGGAAAAGAATTGCAAGCAGCCAATATCAAGGTTAAAGACCAAGCCTTCCAAAATATCTTTACCCAATATATCGGTGGTGGAGATTCAAGCTCAAGCAGTTCATCAAAAGAATAAAACAGAAAAGGGCCAAGTGCTCTTTTTCTTATGACAAAAATGGTCTATCTGATGGATAAGAGTTTTTTTCTTTCGGAAAAAATGGTATAATAGCAATCAAAACTAGAAAACAAACGGAATTTGGGAAGCAATTGTGTTGTTCTCATTAGATTGGTGATACTATGAAGATTAGTAAGAGGCACCTATTAAACTATTCTATTCTAGTTCCTTACTTACTGTTATCTATTTTGGGCTTGATTGTGGTTTATTCGACAACCAGTGCTATTTTAATTCAAGAAGGCCAAAGTGCACTGCAATTGGTCCGAAGTCAGGGACTATTTTGGATATTTAGTTTGATACTGATTGCCTTGATATATAAGTTGAAACTGAATTTTTTAAGAAACGAACGTCTTTTATTTATCGTTATGTTCGTTGAGCTGATTCTATTAGCTTTGGCTCGTTTGATTGGTATTCCGGTCAATGGAGCCTATGGCTGGATTTCAGTAGGACCTTTGACTATTCAGCCAGCCGAATATTTGAAAATTATTATTATTTGGTATTTAGCAAACAGATTTTCCAAACAACAAGAGGATATCGCTATTTATGACTTCCAAGTTTTGACACAAAATCAGTGGCTTCCTCGTGCTTTTAATGATTGGCGTTTTGTCCTCTTTGTACTGATTGGCAGCCTTGCTATTTTCCCAGATTTGGGGAATGCTACTATTCTAGCATTGGTAGCTTTGATTATGTATACAGTTAGTGGAATCGCTTATAGATGGTTTCTTGCTTTTTTTGGAATTTTAGTTGGAATTTCTGCCTTATCCTTATCACTTATTTCTTTTATAGGAGTTGATAAGTTTTCAAAAGTTCCAGTATTTGGATATGTAGCCAAGCGTTTCAGTGCTTATTTTAATCCCTTTGCTGATTTGGCAGGAGCAGGCCACCAACTTGCAAATTCCTACTTTGCCATGGTCAATGGTGGTTGGTTTGGTCTAGGTTTAGGAAATTCAATCGAAAAACGTGGCTATCTACCAGAAGCCCATACAGACTTTGTATTTTCAATTGTCATTGAAGAGTTTGGATTTGTGGGTGCCAGCTTGATTTTAGCACTTGTCTTTTTCCTCATTTTGCGAATTATCCTAGTAGGAATTCGTGCTAAGAATCCCTTTAATTCCATGATGGCGATTGGAGTTGGGGGGATGATGTTGGTACAGGTCTTTGTTAATATCGGTGGAATTTCTGGTATTATTCCTTCAACAGGGGTTACCTTCCCCTTCTTATCGCAAGGAGGGAACAGTCTCCTAGTCTTATCTGTAGCCATCGCCTTTGTCTTAAATATTGATGCAAGTGAAAAACGTGCCCAATTGTATGAGGAGTTAGAAGCTCACTCATCAAACTATATGTAGAGCTGATAGTGGAAAGGATTGCCTATGTCTCTTCAAAAATTAGAAAACTATAGTAATAAAGCTGTCGTGCAAGAAGAAGTATTGATTTTAACAGAATTGTTAGAAGATATTACTAAAAATATGCTTGCTCCAGAAACTTTTGAAAAAATCATGCAGTTGAAGGAATTATCAACTCAAGAAGATTATCAAGGCTTGAACCAATTGGTTACTAGCCTTACAAATGATGAAATGGCTTATATTTCACGCTATTTCTCTATCTTGCCTCTCTTGATTAATATTTCAGAAGACGTGGATTTGGCCTATGAAATCAACCATCAAAATAATATAGATCAAGATTATCTTGGTAAATTATCAGCAACGATTAAAATGGTTGCAGAAAAAGAAAATGCGGTTGAAATTTTAGAACATTTGAATGTTGTCCCTGTTTTGACAGCCCATCCAACACAAGTGCAACGTAAGAGTATGCTGGATTTGACTAACCATATCCACACCCTCTTGCGTAAGTACCGTGATGTGAAATTAGGCTTGATTAATAAGGAAAAATGGCATAATGATCTCCGTCGTTACATTGAGATTATCATGCAGACAGACATGATTCGTGAAAAGAAATTGAAAGTTACCAATGAAATCACGAATGTTATGGAATACTACAATAGTTCATTCCTGAAAGCTGTTCCTCATTTGACTGCTGAGTACAAGCGCCTGGCTAAAAAACATGGCTTGGAGTTGAAACATCCTAAACCAATTACCATGGGAATGTGGATTGGTGGAGACCGTGATGGGAATCCCTTTGTTACAGCAGATACCTTGAAACAATCTGCCATGACTCAGTGTGAAGTCATCATGAACTACTATGATGAAAAGATTTACCAACTTTATCGTGAATTCTCTCTCTCAACAAGTATTGTCAATGTCAGCAAGCAAGTCAGAGAAATGGCTCGCCAATCCAAGGATAACTCAATCTACCGTGAAAAAGAGCTTTACCGCCGTGCCTTGTTTGATATTCAATCAAAAATCCAAGCGACAAAAGCTTATCTGATTGAAGATAAGGAAGTTGGGGCTCGCTATGAAACGGCCAATGATTTTTATAAGGACTTAATTACCATTCGTGATTCCCTCTTGGAAAATAAGGGTGAAGCACTGATTTCTGGTGATTTTGTTGAGTTGATCCAGGCAGTTGAAATTTTTGGTTTCTATTTGGCATCTATTGACATGCGCCAAGATTCTAGTGTTCATGAGGCCTGCGTAGCTGAACTTTTGAAATCAGCAGGAATTCATTCGCGTTATAGCGAACTAAGTGAAGAAGAAAAATGCCAGCTTCTCTTGAAAGAATTAGAAGAAGATCCACGTATTCTTTCTGCCACTCACGTTGAAAAATCAGAGTTACTTGAAAAAGAATTGGCCATCTTTAAAGCTGCTCGTAAGTTGAAAGATAAGTTGGGTGATGATGTTATTCGTCAAACCATTATTTCACATGCAACCAGCGTATCAGATATGTTGGAATTGGCTATCTTGCTAAAAGAAGTAGGGTTAGTTGATAAAGAAAGAGCCCGTGTCCAAATCGTTCCTCTCTTTGAAACAATTGAGGACTTGGACCACTCAGAAGAAACTATGAGAGAATACCTTTCTCTTCCTCTTGCTAAGAAATGGATTGCTTCACGTAATAACTACCAAGAAATCATGCTTGGTTACTCTGATAGTAATAAAGATGGTGGCTACCTATCATCATGTTGGACCCTCTACAAGGCTCAACAACAATTGACTGCTATTGGAGATGAATTTGGCGTTAAGGTTACCTTCTTCCATGGCCGTGGTGGGACTGTCGGTCGTGGTGGTGGACCAACCTATGAAGCCATCACATCTCAACCGCTCAAGTCTATCAAGGATCGTATCCGTTTGACGGAGCAGGGTGAAGTAATTGGGAATAAATACGGTAACAAAGACGCAGCTTACTATAACCTTGAAATGCTAGTATCTGCAGCTATTAACCGTATGATTACGCAGAAGAAGAGCGACACCAATACATCCAATCGCTATGAAGCCATTATGGACCAAGTAGTAGACCGTAGTTATGATATCTACCGTGATTTAGTCTTTGGTAATGACCATTTCTATGATTATTTCTTTGAGTCAAGTCCAATTAAGGCTATTTCAAGCTTTAATATCGGTTCACGTCCAGCTGCTCGTAAGACCATTACAGAAATCGGTGGTTTGCGTGCTATTCCATGGGTCTTCTCATGGTCGCAAAGTCGTGTGATGTTCCCTGGCTGGTATGGAGTTGGTTCAAGCTTCAAAGAATTTATCGATAAAAATCCAGAGAATATCGCTATCTTACGAGATATGTATCAAAATTGGCCTTTCTTCCAATCACTTCTTTCAAACGTTGACATGGTCTTGTCAAAATCAAATATGAATATTGCTTTTGAATATGCCAAACTTTGTGAAGATGATCAAGTAAAAGCAATCTATGAGACTATTCTAAATGAATGGCAAGTTACCAAGGAAGTTATCTTGGCTATCGAAGGTTATGATGAACTTTTGGCTGAAAATCCATATCTAAAAGCAAGTTTAGATTATCGTATGCCATACTTTAATATTCTTAACTACATCCAGTTGGAGTTGATTAAACGTCAACGCCGAGGAGAATTATCAAGCGATCAAGAAAAATTAATCCATACAACCATCAACGGAATTGCAACAGGTCTTCGTAATTCAGGCTGATACCTATCAAACTTCCTCTTTTCTATAGGGGAAGTTTTTGAATATTTCAAAAAAATACTCAAAGAGTCTTGACAAGTAATTGAAAAATGATATAATTTAAACATTCAGAAAAGTAATCATACAAACTTTTTAGAGAGTCTGTGGTAGCTGAAAACAGATAAGTGGTGATGATGAAAATTGGGCTGGATGTTATTTAGAATTTGAAATCATAAAAATTCGGTGAGCACACCTTACAGTGCATCTCGTGATTGCGAGACAGAGCGATAGGGAAATTCCCTATAATTGAGGTGGTACCGCGCATCGACGTCCTCACACAAGTTTTTTGTGTGAGGACTTTTTGATGGAGGTTAGTATGGAAAGAAAACGATGGCGTCGCTTGTTTATACTCAATGAAAATCAAAAAGCAAACTAGGAAGCTAGCCGCAAGCTGTACTTGAGTACGGTAAGGCGACGCTGACGTGGTTTGAAGAGATTTTCGAAGAGTATTAGATAAGTGAAGTATTTTAAAGGAATAAAAAGGAGAAATAGAATGAAAAATAAACGTTTAATTGGAATTATCGCTGCGTTAGCAGTTTTAGTAGCAGGAAGCTTGATTTACTCTTCAATGAATAAGCCAGAAGCTAAGAATGAAAAGAAAGTTGCCAAAGTTGGTGTCCTTCAATTTGTGAGCCATCCATCTCTTGATTTGATTTATAAAGGAATCCAAGATGGACTTGCAGAAGAAGGCTATAAAGATGACCAAATTAAAATCGATTTTATGAACTCAGAAGGTGACCAAAGTAAGGTTGCGACAATGAGTAAACAATTGGTCGCAAATGGCAATGACCTTGTGGTTGGTATTGCAACACCAGCTGCTCAAGGATTGGCTAGTGCAACAAAAGACCTACCAGTTATCATGGCTGCTATTACAGACCCAATTGGTGCTAACTTGGTTAAAGATTTGAAAAAACCAGGTGGCAACATTACAGGGGTGTCTGACCACAATCCAGCTCAACAACAAGTTGAACTCATCAAGGCTCTTACACCAAATGTAAAAACAATCGGGGCCCTTTACTCAAGTAGCGAAGACAATTCAAAAACACAGGTCGAAGAATTTAAGGCTTATGCTGAAAAAGCAGGTTTGACAGTGGAAACATTCGCAGTTCCTTCAACAAATGAAATTGCTTCAACAGTTAACGTTATGACTAGCAAGGTCGATGCTATCTGGGTTCCAATTGATAACACCATTGCATCGGGATTTCCAACGGTTGTCTCTAGTAATCAAAGTTCTAAGAAGCCAATTTATCCAAGTGCTACTGCCATGGTAGAAATAGGTGGTTTGGCATCAGTTGTAGTTGACCAACATGACCTTGGTGTGGCAACAGGTAAAATGATTGCGCAAGTCTTGAAAGGTGCAAAACCGGCTGATACTCCAGTCAATGTCTTTTCAACTGGTAAGTCAGTAATTAACAAAAAATTGGCACAAGAGCTAGGTATTACGATTCCTGAATCTGTTCTAAAAGAAGCAGGACAAGTGATCGAATAATCTGTAATGGAGGAGTTGGGGACATCTCCTCCAATTTTTTACAATAGAAAGCATATAGAAAAGGTTAAGAAACAGATGATATTATCTATTATTTCTCAAGGATTTGTCTGGGCTATTCTAGGTCTGGGAATCTTTATGACATTTAGGATTTTGAACTTTCCAGATATGACGACAGAAGGTTCCTTCCCTCTTGGGGGAGCTGTTGCTGTCACTTTGATAACGAAAGGTGTGAATCCTTTTTTAGCAACTCTTATTGCTGTAGGAGCAGGTTGTTTGGCTGGTATGGCAACAGGACTTCTTTATACAAAAGGGAAGATCCCAACCTTGCTCTCAGGGATTTTGGTGATGACTTCCTGTCACTCTATCATGCTCTTGATTATGGGACGTGCAAATTTAGGATTGCTTGGAACCAAGCAAATCCAGGATGTTTTGCCTTTTGACTCGGATTTGAATCAACTTTTGACAGGTCTCATCTTTGTGAGTATTGTTATTGCTCTCATGCTCTTTTTCTTGGATACCAAACTCGGACAAGCCTATATTGCTACAGGTGACAATCCTGATATGGCTAGAAGTTTCGGGATTCATACTGGACGCATGGAGCTCATGGGATTGGTCTTATCAAATGGTGTGATTGCTCTTGCAGGTGCTCTCATTGCCCAGCAAGAAGGTTATGCTGATGTATCTCGAGGAATCGGGGTTATCGTTGTAGGTCTTGCAAGTTTGATTATTGGAGAAGTTATCTTCAAGAGTTTGAGCTTGGCAGAACGTCTGGTTACCATCGTTGTAGGTTCTATCGCCTATCAATTCTTAGTGTGGGCGGTTATCGCTCTTGGCTTTAATACAAGTTACCTTCGTTTATACAGTGCCGTGATTTTGGCAGTCTGTCTCATGATTCCAACATTTAAGCAAACAATCTTGAAAGGAGCCAAGTTAAGCAAATGACAGCAATTGTAGAATTAAAAAATGCAACCAAAATCGTTAAAAATGGCTTTGATGAAGAAAAGATTATTTTAAATGATGTTTCCTTAGAAATTTTTGAACAGGACTTTATCACGATTTTAGGTGGAAATGGTGCTGGGAAATCAACTCTCTTTAACACTATTGCAGGAACCTTGTCATTAACCAGTGGAACTATTCGTATCTTGGGTGAAGATGTTACCAAGTTTTCACCAGAGAAGCGTGCCAAGTACTTGTCTCGTGTTTTCCAAGATCCCAAGATGGGAACAGCTCCTCGTATGACGGTTGCTGAAAATCTTTTAATTGCCAAGTTTCGTGGTGAAAAGCGTGGATTGTTACCACGACGCTTGACTAGCTATAAGGATGAGTTTCAGGCAACCATTGAAAAAGTAGGGAATGGTCTTGAGAGACATTTGAATACACCGATTGAGTTCTTATCAGGTGGACAAAGACAGGCTTTGAGTCTCTTGATGGCAACCTTGAAGCGACCTGAATTACTCCTGTTAGACGAGCATACTGCTGCCCTTGATCCAAAGACCAGTGTGGCCTTGATGGAATTGACAGATGAATTTGTCAAGAAAGATCAGCTGACAGCCCTTATGATTACTCATCATATGGAAGATGCTCTCAAATATGGCAATCGCTTGATTGTCATGAAAGAAGGACGGATTATCCAAGATTTAAACCAAGAAGAAAAAGCAAAAATGAAAATCTCAGACTACTATCAATTATTTGAATAGATAAACTTTATTTTCATCAAAAAATAGAGAAGAAAAACTTAGAAGCGTTAAAGTGTTTCTGAGTTTTTTTAACTTTCTTTAACTTTCTTTAACTTTCTTTTCTATCTAGAAAAATAAGGCAAAGATAATTACGGAAAGCGTATGAAATGGTTTACTTTTTTTCAGAAATAAGCTATACTAGTTTACGTAAAACTATGATAAAATGGAGGTATTGTGTATGGTTGACAAACAAGTCATTGAAGAAATCAAAAACAATGCCAACATTGTGGAAGTCATAGGAGATGTGATTTCTTTACAAAAGGCAGGACGGAACTATCTAGGGCTCTGTCCTTTTCATGGTGAAAAAACACCTTCTTTCAACGTTGTAGAGGATAAGCAGTTTTATCACTGTTTTGGTTGTGGTCGCTCGGGTGATGTCTTTAAGTTTATCGAAGAGTACCAAGGGGTTCCCTTTATGGAGGCTGTCCAAATCTTAGGTCAGCGTGTGGGGATTGAGGTTGAAAAACCGCTTTATAGTGAACAGAAATCAGCTTCACCCCACCAAGATCTTTATGATATGCACGAAGATGCGGCTAAATTTTATCATGCTATTCTCATGACAACGACCATGGGGGAAGAGGCTAGAAACTACCTTTATCAGCGTGGTTTGACAGATGAAGTGCTCAAGCATTTTCGGATTGGTTTAGCACCTCCAGAACGAAACTATCTCTATCAACGTTTGTCTGGTCAGTATCGTGATGAGGATTTTCTAGATTCAGGGCTATTTTACCTATCAGATGCCAATCAATTTGTAGACACTTTTCACAATCGCATCATGTTTCCCTTGACCAATGATCAGGGAAAGGTCATTGCCTTCTCAGGTCGTATCTGGCAGAAAACGGATTCACAAACTTCTAAGTATAAAAATAGCCGATCGACTGCAATTTTTAACAAAAGTTACGAATTATATCATATGGATAGGGCAAAAAAATCTTCTGGGAAAGCCAGTGAGATTTATCTGATGGAAGGATTCATGGATGTCATTGCAGCCTATCGGGCTGGAATCGAAAACGCTGTAGCGTCTATGGGAACGGCCTTAAGTCGTGAGCATGTTGAGCATCTGAAAAGGTTAACCAAGAAGTTGGTTCTTGTTTACGATGGCGATAAGGCTGGGCAAGCTGCGACATTGAAAGCACTGGATGAAATTGGTGATATGCCTGTGCAGATTGTCAGCATGCCTGATAACTTGGATCCTGATGAGTATCTACAAAAAAATGGACCAGAAGACTTGACCTATCTATTAACGAAAACTCGTATTAGTCCGATTGAGTTCTACATTCACCAGTACAAGCCTGAAAACAGTGAAAATCTGCAGGCCCAGATTGAGTTTATTGAAAAAATAGCTCCCTTGATTGTTCAAGAAAAGTCCATCACTGCTCAAAACAGCTATATTCATATTTTAGCTGACAGTCTGGCATCCTTTGATTATGCCCAGATTGAGCAGATTGTTAATGAGAGTCGTCAGGCGCAAAGGCAGAATCGCATGGAAGGAATTTCCAGACCGACGCCAATCACTATGCCTGTCACCAAGCAGTTATCGGCTATTATGAGGGCAGAAGCCCATCTACTTTATCGAATGGTGGAATCCCCTCTTGTTTTGAACGATTACCGCTTGCGAGAAGACTTTGCATTTGATACACCTGAATTTCAGGTCCTATATGACTTGCTTGGTCAGTATGGCAATCTTCCTCCAGAAGTTCTAGCAGAACAGACAGAGGAAGTTGAAAGAGCTTGGTACCAAGTCTTAGCTCAGGATTTGCCTGCTGATATGTCACCGCAGGAACTTAGTGAAGTAGAAATGACTCGAAACAAGGCTCTCTTGAATCAGGACAATATGAGAATCAAAAAGAAGGTGCAGGAAGCTAGCCATGTAGGAGATACAGACACAGCCCTAGAAGAATTGGAACGTTTAATTTCCCAAAAGAGAAGAATGGAGTAATAATGGTAACAAAACAAAAAGAAGTAACAACATTTGACGTACAAGTAGCAGAATTTATCCGTAATCATAAGCAAAAAGGGACAGCAACAGATGATGAAATCAATGCTAGTCTTGTCGTTCCCTTTACCTTGGACGCTGATGGGATTGAAGATCTCTTGCAACGGATTCAAGATGCAGGAATTTCGATCACAGATAACGAAGGAAATCCAAGTGCGCGTGTTCTTAGTGCTGAAGAAGAACCAGAACTTAGCGATGAGGATTTGATTGGATCAACTTCGGCTAAGGTCAATGACCCTGTCCGTATGTACTTGAAAGAAATCGGGGTCGTTCCTCTTTTGACCAATGAAGAGGAAAAAGAATTAGCACTAGCTGTTGAAGCTGGTGATATCGAAGCCAAACAACGTCTTGCGGAAGCCAACCTTCGTTTGGTTGTTTCTATTGCTAAACGCTATGTCGGCCGTGGTATGCAGTTCCTTGACTTGATTCAAGAAGGGAACATGGGCTTGATGAAGGCGGTTGACAAGTTTGATTATTCTAAAGGATTCAAGTTTTCAACTTACGCAACTTGGTGGATTCGTCAGGCTATTACTCGTGCTATTGCGGATCAAGCTCGTACTATCCGTATCCCAGTTCACATGGTTGAAACCATCAATAAATTGGTTCGTGAACAGCGTAATCTTCTTCAAGAATTGGGACAAGACCCAACGCCAGAACAAATCGCTGAACGTATGGATATGACTCCAGACAAGGTTCGTGAAATCTTGAAGATTGCCCAAGAACCAGTATCTCTTGAAACACCAATCGGTGAAGAGGACGATAGCCACCTTGGAGACTTTATCGAAGATGAAGTGATTGAAAATCCAGTGGATTATACGACTCGTATCGTCTTGCGTGAGCAGTTGGATGAGGTCTTGGATACTCTTACAGACCGTGAAGAAAATGTTTTGCGTCTGCGTTTTGGGTTAGATGATGGGAAAATGCGTACCCTTGAAGATGTGGGTAAAGTCTTTAACGTGACTCGTGAGCGTATCCGTCAGATTGAAGCCAAGGCTTTGAGAAAATTACGTCAACCAAGTCGTAGCAAACCGCTTCGTGATTTTATTGAAGACTAAGAGTGAGGATAAATATGGCTTATACAGAAGAGCAAATTGAAAACATCAAAACACGAATTTTATCAGCCTTGGAAGAAGTTATTGACCCTGAGTTGGGAATCGATATTGTAAATCTTGGTTTGATTTATGAGATTCGTTTTGATGGCGACACAGGGCAAACAGAGATTGATATGACTTTGACAACTATGGGTTGTCCCCTAGCTGACCTTTTGACGGATCAGATTTATGATGCCATGACAGAGGTGCCAGAAGTAACGGATACTGAGGTCAAATTAGTCTGGTATCCAGCCTGGACAGTTGAAAAAATGAGTCGCTATGCCCGCATTGCCCTAGGCATTAAGTAATCATATAAAATATGTGAGAGACCATTGGAAGAGCGAGGAAATTTCCCCTCTTTTCCTCTAGTCTCTCCTTTCTTTTGCTGATTTTATTCCAAGAAAATGATATAATAGTAGTCATGGAAAAAAAGAAATTACGCATCAATATGTTGAGTTCAAGTGAGAAAGTAGCAGGACAAGGAGTTTCAGGTGCCTACCGTGAATTAGTTCGTCTTCTTCACCGTGATGCCAAGGACCAATTGATTGTTACAGAAAATCTTCCAATAGAGGCAGATGTGACTCACTTTCATACAATTGATTTCCCCTATTATTTATCAACCTTCCAAAAGAAACGCTCAGGAAGGAAAATTGGCTATGTGCACTTCTTGCCTGATACACTTGAGGGGAGTTTGAAAATTCCATTTTTCTTAAAGGGAATTGTTAAACGCTATGTATTTTCTTTTTACAACCGAATGGAGCACTTGGTTGTTGTTAATCCTATGTTTATTGAGGATTTGGTGGCAGCTGGTATTCCACGTGAAAAAGTGACCTATATTCCTAACTTTGTCAATAAGGAAAAATGGCATCCCCTTCCACAAGAAGAGGTAGCTAGACTGCGAACAGAACTTGGCGTTAGTGACAATCGGTTTATCGTAGTAGGTGCTGGTCAAGTTCAGAAACGTAAAGGGATTGATGACTTTATTCGTCTGGCTGAGGAATTGCCTCAGATTACCTTTATCTGGGCTGGTGGTTTCTCTTTTGGTGGTATGACAGATGGTTATGAACGCTATAAGAAAATGATGGACAATCCCCCTAAAAATTTAATGTTTCCAGGTATTGTATCGCCAGAGCGTATGCGCGAATTATATGCCCTAGCGGATCTTTTCTTGTTACCTAGTTACAATGAGCTCTTTCCTATGACTATTTTAGAGGCGGCTAGTTGCGAGGCTCCTATTATGTTGCGTGATTTGGATCTCTATAAGGTGATTTTGGAGGGAAATTATCGGGCGACAGCAGATAGAGAAGAGATGAAAGAAGCTATTCTGGAATATCAAGCGAATCCTGCTGCCTTAAAAGATTTGAAAGAAAAAGCTAAGAATATTTCTAGAGAGTATTCTGAAGAGCATCTATTACAAATCTGGTTGGACTTTTATGAGAAACAAGCCGCTTTAGGGAGAAAGTAAAAAGTGAGGTAATCTATGCGAATTGGTTTATTTACAGATACCTATTTTCCTCAGGTTTCTGGTGTTGCGACCAGTATTCGAACTCTGAAAACAGAACTTGAAAAGCAGGGACATGTTGTTTTTATCTTTACGACGACGGATAAGGATGTCAATCGCTATGAAGATTGGCAAATTATCCGTATTCCAAGTGTTCCCTTCTTTGCTTTTAAGGATCGCCGCTTTGCCTACCGAGGATTTAGCAAGGCGCTTGAAATTGCCAAACAGTATCAACTGGATGTTATCCATACTCAGACAGAATTTTCTCTTGGTTTGTTGGGGATTTGGATTGCGCGTGAATTGGAAATTCCCGTCCTTCATACCTATCACACCCAGTATGAAGACTACGTGCATTATATTGCTAAGGGGATGTTGATTCGTCCTAGTATGGTCAAGTATCTGGTCAGAGGTTTCCTGCATGATGTGGATGGGGTTATTTGTCCGAGTGAGATTGTCCGTGACTTGCTATCTGACTATAAGGTCAAGGTTGAAAAGAGGGTCATTCCAACTGGAATTGAATTAGCTAAGTTTGAGCGTCCAGAAATCAAGCAAGAAAATTTAAAAGAACTGCGTAGTAAATTAGGAATTCAAGATGATGAAAAGATGTTGCTCAGTCTTTCCAGAATTTCCTATGAAAAAAATATTCAAGCAGTATTAGCAGCCTTTGCAGAAGTTCTGATAGAGGAAGACAAGGTCAAACTGGTGGTAGCTGGGGATGGTCCTTATCTGGATGACCTTAAAGAACAAGCCCAGAAACTAGAGATTCAAGACTCCGTTATCTTTACAGGGATGATTGCTCCTAGTGAGACGGCTCTTTACTATAAGGCGGCAGATTTCTTCATCTCGGCATCGACAAGTGAAACGCAAGGTTTGACATACTTGGAAAGCTTAGCTAGTGGAACGCCTGTCATTGCTCACGGAAATCCTTATCTGGACAATCTTATCAGTGATAAAATGTTTGGAACCTTGTATTACGGTGAACATGATTTGGCTGGAGCTATTTTAGAGGCTCTAATTGCAACGCCAGATATGAATGAGCATACCTTATCAGAAAAACTATACGAGATTTCAGCTGAGAACTTTGGAAAACGGGTGCATGAATTTTATTTGGATGCCATTATTTCAAATAATTTCGAGAAAGATTTAGCCAAAGATGATACGGTTAGTCAGCGTATCTTTAAGACAGTTCTGTACCTTCCGCAACAGGTGGTTGCTGTACCGGTAAAAGGCTCTAGACGGATGCTAAAGGCATCAAAAACACAGCTGATTAGCATGAGAGATTATTGGAAAGACCGTGAAGAATAGAAAAGAGGAAAAGCTATGAAAAAACAATTAATGAGAAGTGGTCGTGATAAAAAGATTGCTGGTGTTTGTGCCGGGGTGGCCTATTATCTAGATATGGATCCGACTATTGTTCGAGTTATTTGGGGTGTCCTTGCTTGCTGTTACGGAGCTGGAATTGTAGCTTATATCATTTTATGGATTATTGCACCAGTAGCAAGTGACTATTGAAAACTAGCTCAATTCATGCTAAGATAATAGAAAATAGAATGTAACGAAGGAGAGAAAAATGGCATTTGGAGATAATGGAAATCGTAAAAAAACTATGTTTGAGAAAATAACCTTGTTTATCGTGATTATCATGCTAGTAGCAAGTTTATTGGGAATTTTTGCAACTGCAATTGGTGCCCTCAGTAATCTATAAAATAGATTCAAGAAAATTTTGTGACTGGGATTTCCCAGCCCTTTTTTAAAGTGAGAAGAAAAAATGAGTATGTTTTTAGATACAGCCAAGATCAAGGTCAAGGCTGGTAATGGTGGTGATGGCATGGTTGCCTTTCGCCGTGAAAAATATGTCCCTAATGGTGGTCCTTGGGGTGGTGATGGTGGTCGTGGAGGTAATGTAGTCTTTGTTGTAGATGAAGGGTTACGTACCTTGATGGATTTCCGCTACAATCGTCATTTCAAGGCTGATTCTGGTGAAAAAGGGATGACCAAAGGGATGCATGGTCGTGGTGCTGATGACCTTAGAGTTCGAGTGCCACAAGGTACGACTGTTCGTGATGCAGAGACTGGCAAGGTCTTAACAGATTTGATTGAACATGGGCAAGAATTTATCGTTGCTCACGGTGGACGTGGTGGACGTGGAAATATCCGCTTTGCGACACCAAAAAATCCTGCACCTGAAATCTCTGAAAATGGAGAGCCAGGTCAGGAACGTGAGTTACAATTGGAACTAAAAATCTTGGCAGATGTCGGTTTAGTAGGTTTCCCATCTGTAGGGAAATCAACACTTTTAAGTGTTATCACATCTGCTAAACCAAAAATCGGTGCCTACCATTTTACGACTATTGTACCAAATCTAGGAATGGTTCGTACCCAATCAGGTGAATCCTTTGCAGTAGCCGATCTGCCAGGTTTGATTGAAGGGGCTAGTCAAGGTGTTGGTCTGGGGACCCAGTTCCTCCGTCACATCGAGCGTACACGTGTTATCCTCCATATCATTGATATGTCAGCTAGTGAAGGCCGTGACCCTTATGAGGACTATCTTGCTATTAACAAGGAATTGGAGTCATACAATCTTCGCCTCATGGAACGTCCACAGATTATCGTAGCCAACAAAATGGACATGCCTGAGAGTCAGGAAAATCTTGCAGAATTTAAGAAAAAATTAGCTGAAAACTACGATGAATTTGAAGAGTTACCAGCAATCTTCCCGATTTCTGGTTTGACCAAGCAAGGTCTGGCAACGCTCTTGGATGCTACAGCTGAATTGTTAGACAAGACACCAGAATTCTTACTATACGACGAGTCAGATATGGAAGAAGAAGCTTACTATGGCTTTGACGAGGAAGAGAAAGCATTTGAAATTAGTCGTGATGATGATGCAACATGGGTGCTTTCTGGTGAAAAACTCATGAAACTCTTTAATATGACTAACTTTGATCGTGACGAATCAGTCATGAAATTTGCCCGTCAATTACGTGGTATGGGTGTTGATGAAGCCCTTCGTGCGCGTGGTGCTAAAGATGGTGACTTGGTCCGCATTGGTAAATTTGAGTTTGAATTTGTAGACTAGGAGATTGGTATGGGAGATAAACCGATATCTTTCCGAGATGCGGATGGCAATTTTGTTTCCGCCGCAGACGTTTGGAATGAAAAGAAATTGGAAGAACTATTTAATCGTCTCAATCCAAATCGTGCCCTGAGATTGGCACGAACCAAAAATGAAAATCCATCTTAAATAAGGAAAATAAAACTCTAATTATCAGTCCAGTTAACTGTAACAAATAGAAGCTAAGATCGAGAAAGGGCAAAATTTGTTCTTTCTTTTTGTATGCTTATACTCTTCGAAAATTTCTTCAAACGACGTCAGCGTCGCCTTACCGTACTCAAGTACAGCTTGCGGCTAGCTTCCTAGTTTGCTTTTTAATTTTAATTGAGTATCAGTTATAGTAGAGTGGAATAGAATATGGACAAATAGATTAGGGAATTCAAATCAAATGTCTAACAAGGCTCTAGAAGTTATGTTATTCTATTCTAGATTCAAAAAACTACACTTTTTCTGTTAAAAAAAGAATTTTTTTACAAAAATGATTGGTTATTTAGTTTATTTATGCTATAATAGGAACAATTATTTTTAGGAGGTGCTAGTATGTCTTATTTGTTTGAGATATTACCGAGTTTATTGAGCGGTGCAAGCATGACTTTACAGGTGTTTGCACTGGTCTTGATTTTTTCTATTCCTTTGGGCGTTTTGATTGCCTTTGCCTTGCAAGTCCATTGGAAGCTCCTCCATCATCTGATTAACATTTATATCTGGATTATGCGGGGCACACCCTTGCTCTTACAATTGATCTTTATCTATTATGTGCTCCCGAGTATTGGGATTCGTTTGGATCGCCTTCCTGCGGCCATTATTGCCTTTGTTCTAAATTATGCGGCTTACTTTGCTGAAATCTTCCGTGGGGGAATTGATACCATTCCTAAAGGTCAATATGAAGCTGCTAAGGTTTTGAAGTTTAGTCCCTTTGACACAGTTCGCTATATTATCTTACCTCAGGTAACCAAGATTGTTCTTCCTAGCGTGTTTAATGAAGTTATGAGTTTGGTCAAGGATACCTCTCTGGTCTATGCTCTAGGTATTTCTGACCTTATCTTGGCTAGTCGAACAGCTGCCAACCGTGATGCTAGCCTGGTTCCTATGTTCTTGGCAGGAGCCATTTACTTGATTTTGATTGGTATTGTGACCATTCTTGCCAAAAAAGTTGAGAAGAAGTATAGTTACTATAGATAGGAGGCAACCATGTTAGAATTACGAAATATCAATAAGGGATTTGGTGAAAAGCAAATTTTGTCCAATTTTAGTTTAAGAATTCCTGAAAAGCAAATCCTGGCTATCGTTGGGCCTTCTGGTGGAGGTAAGACAACTCTCTTACGTATGCTTGCGGGTCTTGAAACCATTGATTCAGGGCAAATCTTTTATAATGGAGAACCTTTAGAACTGGATGAATTGGAGAAGCGGAATTTACTGGGATTTGTATTCCAAGATTTTCAACTTTTCCCTCATTTATCAGTTTTAGATAATTTGACCTTATCACCTGTGAAGACTATGGGGATGAAGCAGGAAGAGGCTGAGAAGAAGGCGCGAGGGCTTTTGGAACAGTTAGGACTGGCTGGTCATGCAGACGCCTATCCCTTCTCACTATCTGGTGGGCAAAAGCAACGGGTGGCCTTGGCGCGTGCTATGATGATTGACCCAGAAATCATTGGCTACGATGAACCAACTTCTGCTCTGGATCCAGAATTGCGCTTGGAAGTGGAAAAACTGATCTTGCAAAATAGGGACCTTGGTATGACGCAGATTGTTGTTACCCATGATTTACAATTCGCTGAAAATATCGCAGATCAAATTCTCAAGGTTGAGCCCAAGTAGGAGGTGCCGATGACTAATAAGAAAATTGCTTTAGTATTGGTTTCTCTCCTGACTCTCTTTTTAACAGCTTGTACTCAGAAGGCTAGCGATCCAAAGCAGGATAACTGGGATAAGTATCAAGAGCAGGGAACGATTACTATTGGTTTTGACAATACCTTTGTTCCCATGGGTTTTGAAGAAAAGAATGGGCAATATACAGGCTTTGATATTGACTTAGCAGAAGCTGTCTCTGAAAAATTAGGTTTTAAGGTTCAATTTCAGCCAATAGACTGGGATATGAAGGAGACGGAACTGCAGAATGGAACCATAGACGCTATTTGGAATGGCTATTCTGCCACTGATGAACGCCGAGAAAAGGTTGCCTTTAGCATTCCATATATGGAAAATCAGCAGGTTCTGGTTGCTAAGAAAAGCCAGCAAATTCGTTCAGTAGAGGAGATGAAGGATAAGACCTTGGGAGCCCAAGCAGGTTCCTCTGGTTATTTAGACTTTGAAGCTCAGCCAGACTTACTGAAAAATCGTGTTCAAGACCAGAAGGCCAATCAATACCAGAGTTTCAATGAAGCCTTGATTGATTTGAAGAATGATAGAATTGATGCCTTGTTGATTGACCGAGTGTATGCTAATTATTACCTCCAGTCTGAAGGGATATTAAATGACTATAATGTCTTTTCAGCAGGATTTGAAAGTGAATCTTTTGCAGTCGGAGTCAGGCCTGCTGACAAAAGATTACTCCAAGATTTAAACCAAGCCTTTATCGCACTATACCAAGAAGGTAAGTTCCAAGAAATCAGACAAAAATGGTTTGGAGAAGATGTAGCAACCAAAGAAGTGAAAAGTAGAGATTGAGTTTTTCCTCAGTCTCTTTTTGCATCAAAAATCCCCTGGCAAGTACCAGAGGATAAGAGTTTATTTCATTGTTGGGAAGAGCAATACATCACGGATAGTAGTTGTATCAGTGAGGAGCATGCAAAGACGGTCGATACCGATTCCCAAACCACCTGTTGGTGGCATACCGTATTCAAGGGCTTCAATGTAGTCGTAGTCGATTCCTGTCGCTTCATCGTCACCAAGTTCTTTGGCTTTAGCTTGGGCTTCAAAACGGCTAAGCTGGTCGATTGGATCGTTGAGCTCAGTAAAGGCATTACCGTACTCCTTAGTCATGATGAAGAGTTCGAAACGGTCAGTAAAGCGCTCATCTTCAGGATTTTTCTTAGCAAGTGGAGATACAGCTACTGGATGTCCATAGACAAAGGTTGGTTGGATTAAAGTTTCTTCAACAAACTCTTCAAAGAAGGCGTTGATAATGTGGCCAACTTCAGTGTAGTGTTTTTCAACAGGGACTTTCTTCTCAGCAGCGATAGCTTTGGCTTCTTCAAAAGTCATGTCTTTCCAGAAATCGACACCTGTAATTTCCTTGATAGCATCCACCATATGAACACGTTTAAATGGTTCATTGATTTTGATTTCAGTACCTTGATAGTTAACTGGACCATCGCCTTTAACTGATTTAGCAGCGTGTTGGATAATACCTTCAGTCAAGTCCATGATATCTTGGAAGTCTGCATAAGCTTGGTAAACTTCGATAGAAGTAAACTCAGGGTTATGAGTAGCATCCATTCCTTCGTTACGGAAGATACGGCCGATTTCATAGACACGCTCCATACCACCAACGATAAGGCGTTTTAAGTGAAGCTCAGTCGCGATACGAAGCACCATGTCAATGTTTTGAGCGTTGTGGTGAGTGATAAACGGACGAGCAGCAGCACCACCAGCTTCGTTATGAAGAACAGGTGTTTCCACTTCAAGGAATCCTTTTTGATCAAGGTAACGACGGATTTCAGAGATGATTTTTGAACGAGTAACAAAGCGTTCAAAGCTTTCACGGTTTGAAATCAAATCAAGGTAACGTTTACGGTAAATAGTTTCAACGTCTGTTAAACCGTGGAATTTCTCTGGAAGCGGACGAAGGGCTTTGGACAAGTGAGTGATATGTGTAGCCTTGATAGAGAGTTCTCCCATATCTGTACGCATCACTTCGCCTTCGACACCAAGGAAGTCTCCTAAGTCAGCCTTTTTAAAGATTTCGTAGTTTTCTTCACCGACAGCATCTTTACGAACGTAGATTTGAATCTGGCCTTCGCGGTCTTGAAGGTGGGCAAAACCTACTTTACCTTTACCACGTTTGGTTACCAAGCGTCCTGCGATAGTAGCTGTTTCGTTTTTATCATGTAATTGTTCTTTATCGAGATCAGCATATTTATCTTTTAATTCTTGTGAATTTGCAGTGCGTTCAAAGCGTTTTCCGAAAGGATCGATTCCTTGTTCACGGAGCGCAGCCATTTTTTCACGGCGAACGATCTGCTGGTCATTTAGTTCTTCCATATGTTCTGTTGACATGGGATCCTCCTAGTTTTACTCAAAATTGAATACGATGAGTCATTTTTTGCGATACTCCCATTTTATCATAAATATCCAAGAAATTCACGGATAATCTTTAAAAACTAAAAAGAACTTGACACTAAAATCAAGTTCTTTATTGATAAGAGGTATCATTCCACGTATCAAGAGTGAATTTTTCAAAATCATGGGTTTCTAAAATTGTTAGGCTGGCATTTGCTAGACCGCCATCTTTACGAAGAAGTGGCTCTTTATAACCTAGAAGAGTACGAAGACTGGCAGTAAGATTGGCGCCGTGACCGACAATTAGAATACGCTCAGCTGGACTATCTTTGAGTGATTTGATAAATTGGATGGTTCGTTGCGTGGTGCTATAAAGGGATTCAGCTCCGAACATTTGAGTGTCAAATTTAGCAAGATTAGATCGGAAAGCTTTGATTTGTTGCGGATAAATAGCTTCCAAGGTTGCAATTTTCAAACCTTCCAACTTACCCAGCTGCCATTCACGAAGATTAGGAACACTTTCTAAAGGACAGGGAGTCTGGAGTTGACTTTGGATAATCTCGGCAGATCTGACCGCTCGAGGTAAATCACTTGAATAAATCTGATTAAAAGGAACATCCTTGAGATACTGGCCAAGTTGTTTTAGGGTGTCAATGGATTCAGGAAGAAGGGGAGAGTCTCCACTGGCACCTTGAAAGCGTCCTTCTTGGTTCCAGACTGTACGACCGTGGCGGACAAAGTAGAGTTTCATTACTTGCTGTCCTCCAAGATATCTACAAAGTCAGCCTTTACAAAACTAGCCAAGTCTTGTGGTGCGACGATAATGCTGTGACCAACTTCGCCTGCAGAGACAATCATTTGATCCAAGTCTAGAGCAATCTTATCGATAAAAATGGGGTAATTGTGTTTCTGACGAATGCCAACTGGATTATTGGCTCCATGAATGTAACCAGTTGTTTTTTCCAAGTCCTTTTGGGGAATCATGCTCACTTTTTTATTGCCAGAAATTTTAGCTAGTTTCTTTTCAGACAAGTGTTGGGTGATAGGGACAATTCCGATAATCGGTCCTGTCTTGTCTCCCAAAAGAGCCAAGGTTTTAAAAATCTGATTTCGTTCATAGCCTTGAGGAAGCTCTCCTTCCAGGGCATTGATTTGAATCCCCTGATGTGGGATACCTGCTTTGGACAGGATTTGTTCCACCAATGTTTTTTTGACTTTAACTTTTTTTGCCATTATTTATACTTATCCTCCAATTGGCTCATCCAAATACCAAGCCAGATTCCCAGTGCAAAGAAGAAGGCGATGATGACATAACCGACAAGAGAAATACCGGTGTACTGGATACTTTCAGCATTTCCTGCATTTGGAATCAAGATCAAAAGGGTACTTGATAGGACGATACCGATGATGAAATGATAGACACGTGAGTGGTAGTTGTTTAAGGCATAATCCATCAATTTTGAAAAAATGATGAGAGTTGCACCAGCACCGATTCCAATCGGGAAGAAGGTTCCCAAGAGGTCAAAGGTTTTAAAACCAGTCAACATAGGAGCGTAGAGTCCCA
This sequence comes from Streptococcus sp. k-90, assembly GCF_013277565.1. GTDB lineage: Bacteria > Bacillota > Bacilli > Lactobacillales > Streptococcaceae > Streptococcus. The sequence continues at coordinate 27,643 of NZ_VMNE01000014.1, forward strand.
AAATCAAAAGTAGGTTTGATGGACTGAGGCCCGGAACTAATACGCCAAGAGCCAGCAGTGCACCTGCTAGGACGAAATTAAGAAAGTTGGCACTTAAGGTTCCAACGACAAAATTTAAGGCATAGAGTCCTAATCCAGAAATGATAAAGGTTGTCCAGAACCAAGCCAAATCAATCTTGTCTCGGTCAGATTCTCGAGTTGATTCTTTGAGGAGGCTAGGAACTGTACCAATGATGGCACCCGCGAAGCTCCATAAGACAAAGACCTGATAATTTTCAAGTAGGTATTCAATCGGGTAGGAAAATAAGCCGATTCCCAGAAGCATACCGATGGCAACTGGAATAAAGTACAAAACATTTTCTTTAAAGTCTTTAAAGGGGTGGGCCAGAAAGCCAATCATCCGTTCATATATTCCTAAGATTGCTGCTAGAACCCCTCCCGAAATTCCCGGTAAGATAAATCCAAGAGCAATCACAATTCCTTTAATAACACGTGCTAACCATGAGAACATATACTTCCTCCAACTATTTCTATTTCAAAAAATCCTTACTATATTGTATCACAATCAAACACAAAAAGAAAAAGCAAATGCTACACAAATGCTTTTAAGGTTTTAAAAAGAGTTTTCTAAAGGTTTCTTCTTTGTTTTTTAAGGAAGAGATGACGTTGATATCCAAATCGTGGTCAAAGCCGGCAATTTTTCCTTTAGAAGTGTACTGGTGGATATCGTAATCTAAGTCCGTATTAGGTTTGGTTTCGAAAAATCCAGTATTTGATCCATAGGAGGGAATCCAAACAGACGTAAACTTGCCTGTATCAATACTGTGTTCTTTCATGAAATAGACACCAATGTAGATTCCGATATTTTTAGCACCAAGTGATTCTAGCTTTGCTCGAAAGGCTTCAACACCTTCGTTCATATTAGACATGGTTTTTTCTTCCACATCTAGCCAATAGTAACTAGGGCTGTATGGTGAAGAGGCGTTATAGAATACTTCAGCGGCTTTTTCCATTTCTTGGACATTTTTTCCAGCTAAATAAGCATAGACACCAATTGGGACATTTCGTTTTTGAAACTCAGTAATATGAGTTTTAAAGGCCTTATCTACCCCATTAACAAAGGCAGCATCGTTCTCTTTGGACGTTTGAGCGCCACTATGGACGCGAACAATAGCTCCAGAAATGTTTTGGGACAGAGTATCGTAATTAATTTCCTCAGGACGCTGCCAACCAGAAACATCAATTACCGGTTTATCTATATTGTGTAGCGCTTGTGTTTCTACTTGCGCAATATTTGACTTTGTTTTTACAGGATGGTCCTCAAAACGAGGGCGATTCAGGATTAAAATGAAAATCATAACCCCAAAAAAACCAAATAAAATAAGCGGATTAAATTTCTTTCTCATATTTCATCATTTTACCTTAAAAATGAAAAAAAATCAAAAATAATACTCAAAAAATGGGTTAAGAAAGGACTTTAGAGCATTTTTTCATTCAAGGGCGCGGAATGATTTGAAATATGGTATAATAAAAGGGAATTTCTAGAGAAAAGAGAAGATTATGTCAAATTATGCCATTATTTTAGCAGCGGGTAAAGGGACTCGCATGAAATCTGATTTGCCAAAAGTTTTGCACAAGGTTGCGGGTATTTCTATGCTGGAACATGTTTTCCGTAGTGTGGGAGCTATCCAACCAGAAAAGACAGTAACAGTTGTCGGACACAAGGCAGAATTGGTTGAGGAGGTCTTGGCTGGACAGACAGAATTTGTGACTCAATCTGAGCAGTTAGGAACGGGTCATGCAGTTATGATGACAGAGCCTATTTTAGAAGGTTTATCAGGTCACACCTTGGTCATCGCAGGAGATACTCCTTTAATCACAGGTGAAAGCTTGAAAAACTTGATTGATTTCCACATCAATCATAAAAATGTGGCTACTATCTTGACTGCTGAAACAGATACTCCTTTCGGCTATGGACGAATTGTTCGTAATGATAATGCTGAAGTTCTTCGCATTGTTGAGCAGAAGGATGCTACAGATTTTGAAAAGCAAATCAAGGAAATCAACACTGGAACATACGTCTTTGACAACGAGCGTTTATTCGAGGCTTTGAAAAATATTAATACCAATAACGCTCAAGGTGAATATTATATTACAGATGTCATTGGCATTTTCCGTGAAGCTGGTGAAAAAGTTGGCGCTTATACTTTGAAAGATTTTGATGAGAGTCTTGGTGTAAATGACCGTGTAGCTCTTGCGACTGCTGAGTCGGTTATGCGTCGTCGCATCAATCATCAGCACATGGTCAATGGTGTTAGCTTTGTCAATCCAGAAGCAACTTATATCGATATTGATGTCGAGATCGCTCCTGAAGTTCAAATTGAAGCCAATGTTATCTTGAAGGGGCAAACGAAAATTGGTGCTGAGACTGTTTTGACAAATGGAACGTATGTAGTGGATAGCACTATCGGAGCAGGAGCTGTTATTACCAACTCTATGATTGAGGAAAGCAGTGTTGCAGACGGTGTGACAGTCGGTCCTTATGCCCACATTCGTCCAGGTTCAAGTCTAGCTGCCCAAGTTCATATTGGAAACTTTGTTGAGGTGAAAGGTTCTTCAATAGGTGAGAATACCAAGGCTGGTCATTTGACGTATATCGGAAACTGTGAAGTAGGTAGCAACGTTAATTTTGGTGCAGGAACCATTACAGTCAACTATGACGGCAAAAACAAATACAAGACAGTTATTGGCAACAATGTTTTTGTTGGTTCAAATTCAACCATTATTGCGCCAGTAGAACTTGGTGACAATTCCCTCGTTGGAGCTGGTTCAACTATTACTAAAGATGTTCCAGCGGATGCTATTGCTATTGGTCGTGGTCGTCAGGTCAACAAAGACGAATATGCAACACGCCTTCCTCATCATCCTAAGAATCAGTAGGAGCCTATCATGGAATTTGAAGAAAAAACGCTTAGCCGAAAAGAAATCTATCAAGGACCAATATTTAAACTGGTTCAAGATCAGGTTGAATTACCAGAAGGCAAAGGAGTTGCCCAACGGGATTTGATTTTCCATAACGGAGCTGTCTGTGTTTTAGCAGTAACGGATGAGAAAAAACTTATCTTGGTCAAGCAGTATCGCAAAGCTATCGAGGCTGTCTCTTACGAAATTCCAGCTGGAAAACTGGAAGTAGGAGAAAATACTGACCCTGTTGCAGCAGCTCTGCGTGAACTGGAGGAAGAAACATCCTATACAGGGAAATTAGAACTCTTGTACGATTTTTATTCAGCTATTGGCTTTTGTAATGAGAAGTTAAAACTATACCTAGCCAGCGATTTGACAAAGGTGGAAAATCCGCGTCCGCAGGATGAGGATGAAACCTTGGAAGTCCTTGAAGTGAGCCTAGAAGAAGCTAAGGAATTAATCCAATCAGGTCATATTTGTGATGCCAAGACAATTATGGCTGTTCAATATTGGGAATTGCACAAAAAATAGAGGAGGTTAGTATGGGTAAACCTTTATTAACGGATGAAATGATTGAAAGAGCTAATAGAGGCGAAAAAATTTCGGGTCCTCCTTTACTAGATGATGAGGAAACCAAGATTTTACCAACCTCTTCTTCCTATTTTGGTTATGCCAATCCAAAGGATCATGGTTTTAGCCAGGAAACCTTGAAGATTCAGGTCGAACCGTCTATTCATAAAAGCCGTCGCATTGAAAATACCAAGAGAAATATCTTCAATTCTAAATTGAATAAAATCTTATTTGCAGTCATCTTTCTCTTGATTTTGCTTGTCTTAGCAATGAAACTTTTGTAATAGAAAAGGAATTGAAATGAAAATAGGAATTATAGCTGCTATGCCAGAAGAACTGGCTTATCTGGTCCAGCATTTAGACAATGCCCAAGAGCAAATTGTTTTGGGGAATACCTATCATACAGGAACCATTGCTTCGCATGAAGTCGTTCTCGTAGAGAGTGGAATTGGTAAAGTCATGTCTGCTATGAGTGTGGCGATTTTGGCTGATCATTTCCAAGTGGATGCTTTGATTAACACAGGATCTGCTGGGGCAGTAGCAGAGGGTATTTCTGTTGGAGATGTTGTGATTGCTGACAAATTAGCCTATCATGACGTGGATGTTACAGCTTTTGGATATGCTTATGGACAAATGGCGCAACAACCGCTTTATTTCGAATCAGATAAAACTTTTGTTGCTAAAATCCAAGAAAGTTTATCTCGATTGGACCAAAAATGGCATCTTGGATTGATTGCTACAGGAGATAGTTTTGTTGCAGGAAATGATAAGATAGAAGCGATTAAGTCCCATTTCCCAGATGTTTTGGCTGTTGAGATGGAGGGGGCAGCTATTGCTCAGGCAGCGCATGCCCTTAATCTTCCAGTCTTAGTCATCCGAGCTATGAGTGATAATGCCAACCATGAAGCAAACATCTCTTTTGATGAGTTTATTATCGAAGCTGGACGTCGCTCTGCCCAAGTCTTATTAGCCTTTTTGAAGGCTTTAGATTAAGCGAAAATTTGACAGTTTTTCTAGCTTATGATAAGATTTAAGTAAAGAAAAGCTAGAAAACGTTTCAGAGGATATTATGAGTATTGAAATGACCGTCAGTGAGATTGCAGAGGTCTTAGGATTATCTCGCCAAGCAATCAATAACCGTGTCAAAGAATTACCAGAAGAAGACACAGATAAAAATGACAAAGGGGTAACAGTAGTTACTAGAAGCGGCTTGATTAAGCTAGAAGAAATCTATAAAAAAACGATTTTTGAAGATGAGCCTGTCAGTGAAGATGTCAAGCAACGTGAACTGATGGAGATTCTAGTTGATGAGAAGAATGCAGAAATTCTCCGTCTTTATGAACAATTAAAAGCCAAGGATCGTCAGCTATCAGAAAAAGATGAGCAGATGCGCATCAAAGACCGTCAGATTGCTGAGAAAGACAAACAACTAGATCAGCAGCAACAATTGACTCTTCAAGCCATGAAGGATCAAGAAAATCTCAAGCTAGAGCTGGACCAAGCAAAAGAAGAAGTCCAATCCACTAAGAAAGGCTTTTTTGCTCGTTTATTTGGAGGATAATCAAGGAGCTGTTTAGGTTAAATGCTAACCTGATGGCTTCTTTTGTTTCTAAATAGTATAGTTGCTCAAATAGAATAAGAAGAGAGATAGTAGAAGAGAGGTATAGAATGGAACGATTAGAAGAGTACATTGCTTTTGACTTAGAATTTAATCAGCACGAAGGACAAACACACTTGATTCAAGTATCGGCAGTGCATTTTAGAGATGGACAGGAAATCGATGCCTATGATTCCTATGTTCATATCAATGTACCTCTAAAAAGCTTTATCAATGGTTTGACTGGGATTACGGCTGAGACCTTAAAAGATGCTCCTCCAGTGGAGGAAGTCATAAAAGAATTCCAAGAATTTGTGGGTTCTTTACCGATGGTAGGATACAATGCTGCTAAAAGTGATTTGCCTATTCTAGAAGAACATGGTTTAGACTACAGCCAGCAGTACAAGGTAGATCTGTATGATGAAGCTTTTGAACGTCGGAGTTCGGATTTACACGGTATTTCTAATCTCAAGTTGCAAACTGTTGCTTCATTTCTTGGATTTCAAGGTCAGTCTCATAATAGTTTAGAGGATGCACGGATGACAGCGCGTGTTTACGAGTCCTTCCTAGAGTCGGATCAAGCTAGAGAATTGTTAGAGACAGAAAGTAGTCTTTCAAACAATCCTTTTGGAGGCTTGGACTTGTCTCAATTATTTGACTAGGAGTGCCTATGAAACCTGAAAAACCTAAAAATCTAGGTTTTAAGCAGATATACTTTAATCTAGATAAAATACTTTTTCTATTTTTCTTGACTTTCATGATGATTGAGTTTGTCTGGTTACCATCAAATTCTTGGATTGCTGGACTTTTGCTCCGTCAGACAGGTTATCTCTTTCTATCCTACAACAATATTTTTGCCATTATAACGGGTTCTCCCTTTGTTAGTCTTGCTTTATTTATTCTGGTAATCGTTAATTTACTGATCGCCTATTACCAGATAGGACTTCTCTTTATTGGTGCTCGGCATTTATTATGTCATGAAAAGAGGACCTTGCTGGAGTACAGTCGCAAGGTCTTTCGACAAAGTTTCTTGTTTATGAAGCAAGTCACGCTTGCCAAGATAACCTTTATCTTCTTTTATGTCATGATGCTCTTTCCAGTGATTCGAAAGATTTTAAAGATTTACTACTTAAATAAAATTGTCATTCCGGACTTTATCGTTGATTATGTGGAAGACAAGTATTGGCTAGTAGGTATAGTGGTTACTATTCTAGCTTTACTTCTATTTTATATTTCAGTGCGTTTCATGTTTGCCCTACCTCAGCTTTTATTTGAGAAGAAGACAGTCAAAGAAGCAGTCAGATACAGTCTAGAGAAGACAAGAAAGCACTCCTGGTTTTATATTTGGAACTTGCTTTGGATTGTCGTCAAAACCTACCTATTTTTCATTCTTTTATTGATTCCAATATTAGCAAGTCAGGCACTGATGGATGGTCTGACACATAAGGAATCTCTTGTTCTGGGAATTATCAATTTTGTCTTGATTAAGAATTTTCATTATATAGCCTTGACTTACTTTCTTATTAAGTTTGTTTCCTTCTTAACGGGAGAAGAACTAGAAATTACACCAAGGAGAAAGAAAGACCACTGGATGAGATGGGGAGTGATGGGCTGTGCTTGTATCTTTTTCGCTCTTGAGGGTTATGTTTATTTAGAAGCTCCAGTAGCCAATAAACCTTTAATCATTTCTCACAGGGGAGTATCTAATAAGAATGGTGTGCAAAATACCGTCCAATCACTAGAAAAAACCGCTCAGTTATCTCCAGATTTCGTTGAGACAGATGTTCAGGAAACAAAAGATGGTCAGTTTGTCATGATGCATGATGCCAATATTAAGAATCTGACAGGAGTTAATGCTAATCCACAGGATTTAACTTTGAAAGAATTAACCAAACTTGATATTTCAGAAAATGGTTATCATAGCAAGGTGTCCAGTTTTGATGACTATCTCAATAAAGCCAATGAATTACATCAAAAACTTCTTATTGAGATTAAAACCAGTCGAAAAGATAGTCCAGATATGATGAAACGGTTTATGGAAAAATATGGAACGGTTCTTAAGCAGAATGGTCACCAAATGCAATCCTTGGATTATCATGTGATTGACCAGGTTTTAGCCTACGATACTCAAATTCCAGTCTTTTTCATCCTACCTTATAATAGTATTTTTCCAAGAACCAAGGCTACAGGTTACACCATGGAGTATTCAACTTTAGATGAAAATTTTGTCAACAAGCTTTGGAATACCGATCAGAAATTGTACGTTTGGACCATCAATAGTTCAGAGTCCTTTGATAAATCAGTTCATTTGGGAGCAGATGGCATGATAACGGATGACTTGGAACTGATTCAAGACCAGGTTACCATTGCCCAAGAAGACCCAGAGTATACTGAATTGCTTTTCAAACAGGCTATGGAATTCTTTAATTTTTAGTAAGCAAAAAGAGGTTGAGCAAAAAACCACCTCTAAAATAGCCAAAAAACGACAAAATAGAAACTAATATCTATGAAGTGGTTGAGATAGACTATTTATGTTAGATGTAAAAGGCTTACTAACTTCTGCATGAAGAAGGATTTCGAATATAAGGTAAATGAAAAATGGCTCTTGACCCCCTTTGGGGCAGATGAGAGAGTATTGTTGGCGCGTGCAAAGTTTATGTTAGAGACAAATAAGTTATCACAACATAGCTAGGTTTCAATTTTATGAGTATGAATCTCATAAAATTGGTCAAGAATCTACCCTCTAAAACATCAATTATACAAAAACACAGTCTCTCTTTGGCTTGATTGTGGTCAAGGCAAAGAGAGACTGTGTAGTTTTATTTTTGAGTTAATTTTTTCTTAAATCAAGTGCTTACTGAGGATTGCTTTTATTTTCTGAAGTTGGAGTATTGGGTTGTTTTTCATTTTCAGTGGTAGGTTTACTTGGAGCAGGAGTAGTAGAGTCCTGAGTTGCTGTTTTCTGCTCTTCTTTTTTCTCTTCCTTGACACTAGATTGTGGTGTTTCTTCTTGCGGTGTTTTTTCTTGAGAAGTGTTATTTTCTTTATTGGGACGAGTGTTTTCCTGAGGGGCTTCCTTTTGAATTTCTTTGACAATTGTTGTCGTCTGGCTTGTCGTAGGTTCTTTTTTAGTATTTTTGTTATTATCCAAGGCGTTCATGATAGTGATACTTGCGGTAATCAAGCCAAGGATACTACCAATAGTAGCAACGGTTTTTTGAAAGACTGTAAAGCCTTTTTTGATGTGTTCTGTTTTTGGTTTTGAAGTTCTACGATAATTAGACATACATTCTCTCCTTTAATTAAAATTTATTATACCGCATTTCTTTAAAAAAATCTTAAAAAAAGAGGAATTGCCTATTCTTGTCGCAGGCTCCGTTTCATGATACAATAGAAAGAGTGATTTTAGAAAGCGTGAGAAAACATGATTTACTTTGATAATTCAGCGACGACCAAGCCCTATCATGAAGCCATTGAAACCTATATGCAGGTGGCTTCAAAAATTTTAGGAAATCCATCTAGTCTCCATCGTTTGGGAGACCAGGCAACACGAATCTTAGATGCTTCCCGCCAACAGATTGCAGATTTAATCGGTAAGAAAAGCGATGAAATCTTTTTTACCTCTGGTGGGACAGAAGGAGATAATTGGGTCATCAAGGGTGTGGCCTTTGAAAAAGCCAAGTTTGGCAAGCACATCATCGTATCAGCCATTGAACATCCAGCAGTCAAAGAGTCAGCCCTCTGGTTGAAAAGTCAAGGATTTGAAGTGGATTTTGCTCCAGTTGATGAGAAAGGATTTGTGGATGTTGAGGCTCTAGGAGCTTTGATACGACCTGATACAATCCTAATTTCTGTCATGGCTGTAAACAATGAAATCGGCTCGATTCAACCTATTCAAGCTATTTCAGAACTCTTGGCAGACAAGCCGACTATTTCCTTCCACGTTGATGCGGTTCAGGCGCTTGCCAAGATTCCAACTGAAAAGTATCTGACAGAACGAGTGGATTTTGCGACTTTCTCTGGTCACAAGTTCCACGGAGTCCGAGGTGTTGGTTTTGTCTATATAAAGTCTGGCAAGAAGATTACGCCTCTTTTAACAGGTGGTGGTCAGGAGCGTGATTATCGTTCGACAACTGAAAATGTAGCAGGGATTGCAGCGACAGCCAAGGCCCTCCGTTTGTCTATGGGAAAGCTGGACATCTTTACTAGTAAGACAGGACAGATGAAGGCAGTGATTCGCCAAGCCCTTCTGGACTATCCAGATATTTTTGTCTTTTCAGATGAGGAAGACTTTGCCCCTCATATCCTGACTTTTGGAATCAAGGGGGTTCGTGGTGAAGTTATCGTTCACGCCTTTGAAGACTATGATATTTTCATCTCAACGACCTCTGCTTGTTCATCCAAGGCAGGGAAACCTGCCGGCACCTTGATTGCCATGGGAGTGGACAAGGATAAGGCCCAGTCAGCTGTGCGTTTAAGCCTTGACCTAGAAAATGATATGAGTCAGGTCGAGCAGTTTTTGACCAAGCTAAAATTAATTTATAATCAAACTAGAAAAGTAAGATAGGAGCATTTATGCAGTATTCAGAAATTATGATTCGCTATGGAGAATTGTCAACCAAACACAAAAATCGTATGCGTTTCATCAATAAACTTCGTAATAATATTTCAGACGTTTTGTCTATCTATCCCCAAGTTAAGGTAACCGCAGATCGCGACCGTGCCCACGCTTACCTGAATGGAGCTGATTATACCGCAGTAGCAGAATCGCTCAAACAAGTATTTGGAATTCAAAACTTTTCTCCCGTTTATAAAGTCGAAAAGTCTGTGGAAGTTCTTAAGTCTGCTGTCCAAGAGATTATGAAAGAAACCTATAAGGAAGGGATGACCTTTAAAATCACTGGTAAGCGTAGCGACCACACCTTTGAACTTGATAGTCGTGAACTCAATCAAACTCTTGGTAGTGCTGTTTTCAAGGCTATTCCAAACGTGAAAGCTCAGATGAAAAATCCAGATATTAATCTTCAGGTTGAGATTCGTGAGGAAGCAGCTTATATTTCCTATGAAACCTTTCGTGGAGCAGGAGGATTACCTGTGGGAAGTTCTGGTAAAGGCATGCTCATGTTGTCAGGAGGAATTGATTCACCTGTGGCGGGTTATCTAGCTCTTAAACGAGGGGTAGATATTGAGGCAGTTCACTTTGCTAGCCCACCTTACACGAGTCCTGGTGCCCTTAAAAAAGCTCAAGATTTGACTCGTAAATTGACCAAGTTTGGCGGAAATATCCAGTTTATCGAAGTGCCTTTTACAGAGATTCAAGAAGAAATTAAGGCTAAAGCGCCAGAAGCCTATCTTATGACCTTGACACGCCGTTTTATGATGCGGATTACCGATCGTATTCGTGAGGAACGAAATGGTTTGGTTATCATCAATGGGGAAAGTCTTGGTCAAGTAGCTAGTCAGACCTTGGAAAGCATGCAGACTATCAACGCTGTGACCAGCACTCCAGTCATTCGTCCTGTGGTCACTATGGACAAGTTGGAAATCATTGATATTGCCCAAGCAATCGATACCTTTGATATTTCTATCCAGCCTTTTGAAGACTGCTGTACGATTTTTGCACCTGACCGTCCTAAGACAAATCCTAAGATTAAAAATGCAGAGCAGTATGAAAAGCGGATGGATGTTAAGGGCTTAGTTGAGCGAGCAGTGGCAGGGATTATGATTACTGAGATTACACCTCAAACTGAAAAAGATGAAGTCGATGACTTGATTGACAATCTCCTCTAATCAGAAAATCCAAAAGAATTTAGAAAAATAAATGAAAAAGTTAGTTTTTAATCCAAAAATGGAAGCAAAGCTAACTTTTTTTTCTATAATTGTGATATAATAAGATAAAATTTTGAATATAGAGAGTTTTCTGACAATGAATCAATCCTACTTTTATCTAAAAATGAAAGAACACAAACTCAAGGTTCCTTATACAGGCAAGGAGCGCCGTGTACGTGTTCTTCTTCCTAAAGATTATGAAAAAGACACGGATCGTTCCTATCCTGTGGTTTACTTTCATGACGGGCAAAATGTTTTTTATAGCAAGGAGTCCTTCATTGGTCATTCATGGAAGATTATCCCAGCAATTAAGCGTAATCCTGATATAAGTCGTATGATTGTCGTAGCCATTGATAATGATGGTATGGGGCGGATGAATGAGTATGCGGCTTGGAAGTTCCAAGAATCTCCTATCCCAGGACAGCAATTTGGTGGTAAGGGTGTGGAATATGCCGAGTTTGTCATGGAGGTGGTCAAACCTTTTATCGATGAGACCTACCGTACCAAAGCTGATCGCCAGCATACGGCTATGATTGGCTCGTCACTAGGAGGCAATATTACCCAGTTTATCGGACTAGAATACCAAGACCAAATTGGTTGTCTAGGTGTCTTTTCATCTGCTAACTGGCTTCACCAAGATGCCTTTAACCGTTATATCAAGCGCCAGAAACTGTCGCCTGACCAGCGTATCTTCATCTATGTAGGAACAGAAGAAGCAGATGATACAGATAAGACCTTGATGGCTGGTAATATCAAACAAGCCTATATAGACTCGTCGCTACACTATTACCGTGATTTGATAGCAGGGGGAGTTTATTTGGATAATCTAGTCTTGAAAGTTCAGTCTGGTGCCATCCATAGTGAGATTCCTTGGTCGGAAAATTTACCAGATTGTCTCCGTTTTTTTGCAGAGAAATGGTAAGTTAGGAAAGGAGAAAGCCAATGCATATTGAAAACCTTAGCCACTGGAGTGGCCATCTCAACCGTGAAATGTATCTCAACCGTTATGGACATGCTGGGATTCCAGTTGTGGTTTTTGCTTCATCTGGTGGCAGTCACAATGAATACTATGATTTTGGTATGATTGATGCCTGTGCTTCCTTTATAGGGGAAGGTCGTGTCCAGTTCTTCACCCTATCCAGTGTTGACAGTGAGAGCTGGTTGGCTACTTGGAAAAATGGTCACGACCAAGCAGAGATGCACCGTGCCTATGAACGATATGTGATTGAGGAGGCCATTCCTTTTATCAAGCATAAGACAGGTTGGTTTGATGGCATGATGACGACAGGTTGCTCAATGGGCGCCTACCATGCTGTCAACTTTTTCCTCCAACATCCAGATGTCTTTACAAAGGTGATTGCCCTCAGTGGAGTTTACGATGCACGTTTTTTTGTCGGCGATTACTACAATGATGATGCTATTTATCAAAACTCGCCAGTAGATTATATCTGGAATCAGAACGACGGCTGGTTTATTGACCGTTACCGTCAGGCAGAGATTGTGCTGTGTACGGGGCTTGGAGCCTGGGAACAAGACGGTCTACCATCTTTCTACAAGCTTAAAGAAGCCTTTGACCAGAAACAAATCCCAGCCTGGTTTGCTGAATGGGGACACGATGTCGCCCACGACTGGGAATGGTGGCGCAAACAAATGCCTTATTACCTCGGCAATCTCTATTTATAAAAGGAGTTACCTATGAATTACCTTGTTATTTCTCCCTACTATCCGCAAAACTTTCAACAGTTTACCATTGAGCTAGCCAATAAAGGCATTACAGTCTTGGGAATTGGTCAGGAACCTTACGAGCAATTGGATGAACTTTTACGCAATAGCCTGACCGAGTATTTCCGTGTAGATAACCTTGAGAACATAGATGAAGTCAAACGTGCAGCTGCTTTTCTCTTTTATAAACATGGCCCAATTGATCGCATCGAGTCTCATAATGAATACTGGCTTGAGCTGGATGCAACACTCAGAGAACAATTCAATGTCTTTGGTGCCAAACCAGAGGATCTCAAAAAGACGAAATTTAAGTCTGAAATGAAGAAACTTTTCAAAAAAGCAGGTGTCCCTGTGGTACCTGGAGCAGTTATCAAGACGGAAGCAGATGTTGATCAAGCTGTGAAAGAAATCGGCCTTCCAATGATTGCCAAACCTGATAATGGAGTGGGGGCAACGGCCACCTTCAAGCTTGAGACAGAAGACGATATCAATCACTTCAAGCAAGAATGGGACCATTCGACCGTTTATTTCTTTGAGAAATTTGTCACTTCCAGTGAAATTTGTACCTTTGATGGTCTTGTGGACAAGGATGGAAAAATCGTCTTTTCAACGACCTTTGACTACGCCTATACACCACTTGATCTCATGATTTATAAGATGGACAATTCCTATTACGTTCTCAAGGATATGGATCCTAAACTGCGCAAATATGGTGAAGCGATTGTTAAGGAATTTGGTATGAAAGAACGGTTCTTCCATATCGAGTTTTTCCGCGAAGGGGATGATTACATCGCCATTGAGTACAATAACCGTCCTGCAGGTGGTTTCACTATTGATGTTTATAACTTTGCTCATTCCTTGGACCTCTATCGTGGATATGCTGCTATTGTAGCAGGAGAAGAGTTCCCAGCATCAGACTTTGAAGCTCAATATTGTTTAGCTACATCCCGTCGTGCAAATGCTCATTATATCTATTCTGAGGAGGATTTGCTTGACAAATATGGCCAGCAGTTCAAGGTTAAAAAAATCATGCCAGCTGCCTTCGCGGAACTTCAAGGAGATTACCTGTATATGTTGACAACTCCGAGTCGACAAGAAATGGAGCAGATGATTGCAGATTTCGGGCAACGTCAAGAATAAGAACTCTCGTTATTGAAGAAATTTTCTGAAAATTACAAAATATACTTGCTATTTTAGAAAAATAGTGTAGAATATAAGAAATAGATTTTTAGAATAAGGAGTGGAATATGACAGTAACAATTGATTGGGAAAAACTTGGTTTTTCCTATATGAAATTACCTTATCGCTATATTGCTCATTTTAAAAATGGACAATGGGATCAAGGAGAGCTTACAGAGGATGCAACCTTGCATATTTCAGAGTCTTCTCCAAGTCTTCACTATGGACAACAAGCATTTGAAGGTTTGAAAGCTTATCGTACTAAGCATGGCAGTGTTCAACTGTTCCGTCCTGATGAAAATGCTAAACGCTTGCAACGTACCTGTGACCGTCTCTTGATGCCACAAGTTCCAACAGAAATGTTTGTAGAAGCTTGTAAAGCAGTTGTCCGCGCAAATGAAGAATACGTACCACCATACGGAACAGGTGGGACCCTATATCTTCGCCCTCTTTTGATTGGTGTCGGAGATATTATTGGGGTTAAACCAGCAGAGGAATACATTTTCACCATCTTTGCTATGCCAGTTGGAAATTACTTTAAGGGTGGTTTGGTTCCAACCAACTTCTTGATTCAGGATGAATACGACCGTGCCGCTCCAAATGGTACAGGTGCGGCTAAGGTTGGTGGGAACTATGCTGCAAGTCTCTTGCCAGGGAAATTGGCGAAATCACGTCATTTCTCAGATGTTATTTACCTAGACCCATCAACTCATACAAAGATTGAAGAAGTCGGTTCAGCTAACTTCTTTGGAATTACAGCTGACAATGAGTTTGTAACACCATTGAGTCCATCTATCTTGCCATCTATTACTAAGTATTCTTTGCTTTATTTGGCAGAACACCGCTTGGGCTTGACTCCTATTGAGGGAGATGTCCCAATTGATAACCTTGACCGTTTTGTAGAGGCAGGTGCCTGTGGTACAGCAGCAGTTATTTCACCAATTGGTGGAATTCAGCACGGTGATGATTTCCATGTATTCTATAGTGAAACAGAAGTGGGTCCTGTGACTCGTAAACTCTATGATGAATTGACAGGAATTCAGTTTGGTGATATTGAAGCGCCAGAAGGTTGGATTGTAAAAGTAGATTAAAATAAACTAAAGGAGATTTTTTATGAAATCGAAAAAGTGGCTCTTAACAGCAGGAGTAGTCCTGAGCACAACAGCTCTTTTAGTAGCTTGTGGAAAAGCTGATAAAGAAGCAGATGCACCGACAACGTTCTCATATGTCTATGCAGTAGATCCTGCATCTTTGGACTATAGTATAGCGACCCGTACTTCTACAACAGATGTCATCGGGAACGTGGTTGATGGTTTGATGGAAAACGACCAATACGGAAATGTTATT
Organism: Streptococcus sp. k-90; assembly: GCF_013277565.1. Lineage (GTDB taxonomy): Bacteria > Bacillota > Bacilli > Lactobacillales > Streptococcaceae > Streptococcus. Next base: position 42,851 of record NZ_VMNE01000014.1, read on the forward strand.
CCTTCCCTGGCTGAAGATTGGTCTGTCTCAAAAGATGGTTTGACTTATACCTATAAACTACGTAAAGGGGTTAAATGGTACACTTCAGAAGGTGAAGAATACGCAGAAGTAACAGCCCATGACTTTGTAACAGGATTGAAACACGTAGCTGACGGTAAGTCAGACGGTGTCTCTCTCATCCAAAATTCAATTAAGGGCTTGGATGCCTACATGACTGGTGAGACGAATGATTTCTCTACAGTTGGTGTCAAAGCCTTGGACGATTACACAGTTGAATATACTCTAAACAAACCAGAAAGCTTCTGGAACTCTAAAGTTACAACAGCGACGATGTTGCCAGTAAATGAAGAGTTTTTGAAGGCATCAGGTAAAGATTATGGAGCAGTTACTCCAGCAGGGATTCTCTACAATGGTCCTTATATCTTGAAGACCTTGACGTCTAAATCGTTGATCGAATACGAGAAAAATCCAAACTACTGGGATAAAGAAAAGGTAAAAATCGAGAAGATCAAATTGACTTACTACGATGGTTCAGATCAGGAATCCTTGATTCGTAGCTTCTCTTCTGGTGCTTATACGACAGCCCGTCTCTTCCCAAGTAGCTCAAACTTTGCTTCAACTTTGGAACAATACGGAGATAAAATTACTTATAGCCCACAGGATTCAAGTAGCTATTACTTCACCTTTAACGTAAATCGTCAGTCATACAATAAAACTGCGAAAACAAGTGAAGAGCAAAAGACTTCTACTAAAGAAGCTATGCTGAATAAGGACTTCCGTCAGGCTATCAACTTTGCCTTCAACCGCCATTCTTATGCTGCTCAGCTAAATGGTGAAGACGGTGCGGACAAGATTATTCGTAACAGTCTCGTTCCAGATAACTTTGTGCAAGCAGGTGGTAAGAACTTTGGCCAAATAGCTCAAGCAGAGTTGGTAAACTATGGCGACCAATGGAAAGGTGTTGAGCTAGTCGATGGTAAGGATTCTATCTACAACCCCGACAAGGCTAAAGCAGCCTTTGAAAAAGCTAAGAAAGACTTGGAATCTAAAGGGGTAAGCTTCCCAATTCACTTGGATGTCCCGGTTGAACAAACAGATACTATCGCCGTTCAACAAAGCAACTCTTTCAAACAGTCTATTGAATCAACTCTTGGTGCTGAAAATGTTGTCATCGATGTACTTCAAATGACAGATAATGAAAAAGAAACGATTACATCACAAGCGCGTGTTCCTTCTCAAAAAGACTATGATTTGAATAGTACAGGATGGGCTCCAAGTTATCAAGACCCAGCATCTTATTTGAATATCATGGATCCTAAATCAGGTTCTGCTATGAAACACCTTGGTATTACTAAAGGAAAAGATAAGGATGTTGTAGCGAAACTTGGTTTGGACCAATATAAGAAATTATTGGATGATGCCGATTCAGAAACTACGAATCTTGAAGAGCGCTATGAAAAATATGCCAAGGCTCAAGCTTGGTTGACAGATAGTTCATTATTGATGCCAACAGCTTCATCTGGTGGTTCTCCAGTTGTAAGTAATGTAGTGCCATTCTCAAAACCATACTCACAAGTTGGTATTAAGGGTGACCCATATATCTTTAAAGGAATGAAATTGCAAAAAGATATCGTTACGACAAAAGAATATGAAGAAGCACTGAAAAAATGGCAAAAAGAAAAATTGGAATCAAATGGTAAGTACCAAAAAGAACTAGAAAAACATATTAAATAAAGCAGAAAACTCTATATCAGACAAGCCTGATGTAGAGTTTTTTCTTGCTAGTTTTAGGATTTTCTTGTAAAATAGAAAAAGTGAAGAGAGGTATGAAATGAGCAAGAAAGATAAAAAAATTGAAATTCAAGTAGCAGATGCCAAAGTTAATGTTGGTAAAGACAGTTTTGAAGGTTATACATTGACTATCGGTAAAAAAGTTATCGGAGAAATTGCCGAATTAGACGGACAATTTGCCATCATAAAGAATGGGAATGTCGATAGTTTTTATAAAAAATTGGAAAAAGCTGTGGAGATTTTGATTGAAAATTATAATTTAGCAAAATAAGTCTTGTTTTTTTGAAATTTTCATGATATAATAGTCCATGTTGATTGTAGGAGAGATAGCGAAGAGGCTAAACGCGGCGGACTGTAAATCCGCTCCTTCGGGTTCGGGGGTTCGAATCCCTCTCTCTCCATTTCATCAATGGGGTATAGCCAAGCGGTAAGGCAAGGGACTTTGACTCCCTCATGCGTTGGTTCGAATCCAGCTACCCCAGTTCTTAGGTAATGATCAAGATAAAAAGCAAAATATCTTAGGGTATTTTATTTTTATAATTGAAAGACGTGAACGATATAAACATGTCCTTGCGGGTGCTTAGGAAAAAAATTATAAGTATGTCAAGTTTAAGAAAAGCTTGATTGTTGGAGGATTTTTTAGATGAACGAATTTGAAGATTTGCTAAATAGCGTTAGCCAAGTTGAGACTGGTGATGTTGTTAGTGCTGAAGTATTGACAGTTGATGCGACTCAAGCTAACGTTGCAATCTCTGGAACTGGTGTTGAAGGTGTCTTGACTCTTCGCGAATTGACAAACGATCGCGATGCAGATATCAATGACTTTGTTAAAGTAGGAGAAGTATTGGATGTTCTTGTACTTCGTCAAGTAGTTGGTAAAGATACTGATACAGTTACATACCTTGTATCTAAAAAACGCCTTGAAGCTCGCAAAGCATGGGACAAACTTGTTGGTCGCGAAGAAGAAGTTGTTACTGTTAAGGGAACTCGTGCCGTTAAAGGTGGACTTTCAGTAGAATTTGAAGGTGTTCGTGGATTCATCCCAGCTTCAATGCTGGATACTCGTTTCGTACGTAACACTGAGCGTTTTGTAGGTCAAGAATTTGATGCTAAAATCAAAGAAGTTGACGCTAAAGAAAACCGCTTCATCCTTTCACGTCGTGAAGTTGTTGAAGCAACTACAGCAGCAGCTCGTGCTGAAGTATTCGGTAAATTGGCTGTTGGTGATGTAGTAACTGGTAAAGTTGCACGTATCACAAGCTTCGGTGCTTTCATCGACCTTGGTGGTGTTGACGGATTGGTTCACTTGACTGAATTGTCACATGAACGTAACGTTTCACCAAAATCAGTTGTAACTGTTGGTGAAGAAATTGAAGTGAAAATCCTTGATCTTAACGAAGAAGAAGGACGCGTATCACTTTCACTTAAAGCAACAACACCTGGACCATGGGATGGCGTTGAGCAAAAATTGGCTAAAGGTGATGTAGTTGAAGGAACAGTTAAACGTTTGACTGACTTTGGTGCATTTGTTGAAGTATTGCCAGGTATCGATGGACTTGTTCACGTATCACAAATTTCACACAAACGTATTGAAAATCCAAAAGAAGCTCTTAAAGTTGGTCAAGAAGTTCAAGTTAAAGTTCTTGAAGTTAACGCAGATGCAGAGCGCGTATCACTTTCTATCAAAGCTCTTGAAGAGCGTCCAGCTCAAGAAGAAGGACAAAAAGAAGAAAAACGTGCTGCTCGTCCACGTCGTCCAAAACGTCAAGAAAAACGTGATTTCGAACTTCCAGAAACACAAACAGGATTCTCAATGGCTGACTTGTTCGGTGATATCGAACTTTAATCAAATTGAAAATTTACAAAATCCTTTGTTTCCTAAACAAGGGATTTTTCTTTTGTCTGTAAGCCTTTTTTGATATAATAGTTCTATGTTAGAATCAGAAAAACAATCACGTTATCAAATGTTAAATGAAGAGCTCTCTTTTTTATTGGATGGTGAAACCAATGTTTTGGCTAATCTTTCCAACGCCAGTGCTCTTCTAAAATCACGCTTTCCTAATACCGTATTCTCAGGCTTTTATCTGTTCGATGGAGAGGAATTGATTTTAGGTCCCTTCCAAGGCGGTGTTTCCTGCATCCGTATTGCACTAGGCAAGGGTGTTTGTGGGGAGGCAGCTCACTTTCAGGAAACTGTTCTGGTTGGAGATGTGACGACTTATCCCAACTATATTTCTTGTGATAGTCGGGCTAAAAGTGAAATTGTGGTGCCCATGATAAAGAATGGTCAACTACTTGGAGTTCTGGATCTGGATTCTTCAGAGATTGATGATTATGATGATCTGGATCGAGATTATTTGGAACAATTTGTCGCTATTTTGCTTGAAAAGACAGAATGGGACTTTACAATGTTTGGGGAGAAAGCCTAATGTATCAAGCACTTTATCGAAAATATAGAAGTCAAAATTTCTCCCAGTTGGTTGGTCAAGAAGTTGTGGCTAAGACTCTTAAACAAGCAGTGGAGCAAGAGAAAATAAGTCATGCCTATCTTTTTTCAGGTCCTCGTGGAACAGGAAAAACCAGTGTAGCTAAGATTTTTGCCAAAGCTATGAACTGTCCAAATCAAGTTGGTGGTGAACCTTGTAATAACTGTTATATTTGTCAGGCAGTGACGGACGGTAGTTTAGAAGATGTCATTGAAATGGATGCGGCCTCTAATAATGGGGTAGATGAAATTCGTGAAATTCGTGATAAATCTACCTACGCCCCTAGCCTTGCTCGCTATAAGGTTTATATCATAGATGAGGTTCACATGCTGTCTACAGGGGCTTTCAATGCCCTCCTAAAGACTCTGGAAGAGCCAACACAGAATGTGGTCTTTATTTTGGCCACTACTGAATTGCACAAGATTCCTGCCACTATTCTATCTCGTGTACAACGTTTTGAATTTAAATCAATTAAGACACAGGATATTAAGGAACATATCCACTATATCTTAGAAAAAGAAAATATCAGTTCTGAACCAGAGGCTGTGGAAATCATTGCCAGACGGGCTGAAGGTGGGATGCGGGATGCCTTGTCAATTTTGGATCAAGCCCTGAGTTTGACACAAGGAAATGAATTGACGACTGCCATCTCTGAAGAAATTACTGGCACCATTAGCCTATCAGCCTTGGATGATTATGTGGCCGCCTTGTCTCAACAGGATGTTCCCAAGGCTTTGTCTTGCTTGAATCTTCTTTTTGAGAATGGTAAGAGCATGACTCGTTTTGTGACCGACCTTTTACACTATTTAAGAGACTTGTTAATTGTTCAAACAGGTGGTGAAAACACTCATCATAGTGCAGTCTTTGTTGAGAATTTGGCACTTCCTCAGGAAAATCTGTTTGAAATGATTCGCTTAGCGACAGTGAGTTTAGCAGATATTAAGTCTAGTTTGCAGCCCAAGATTTATGCTGAGATGATGACCATCCGTTTGGCGGATATTAAGCCTGAACCAGCTCTTTCTGGGGCGGTTGAACATGAAATTGATTCGCTGAGACAGGAAGTGCTACGTCTCAAACAAGAACTCGCAAATGTGGGAGCTGTACCCAAGCCAACTAGTCCAGCCCCTAGTCGCCCAGCAGCAAGTAAGACAATCTATCGTGTGGATCGCAATAAAGTTCAATCTATCTTACAAGAGGCTGTTGAAAATCCTGATTTAGCACGTCAAAATCTGATTCGTTTACAAAATGCCTGGGGAGAGGTAATTGAAAGTCTTGGAGGGCCTGATAAGGCTCTGTTAGTTGGATCTCAACCGGTTGCGGCCAATGAACATCATGCCATTCTTGCTTTTGAGTCTAACTTCAATGCTGGTCAAACCATGAAACGAGACAATCTTAACACCATGTTTGGCAACATCCTCAGTCAGGCAGCAGGTTTTTCACCTGAGATTTTAGCCATTTCCATGGAGGAATGGAAAGAAGTTCGCGCAGCCTTTTCAGCTAAAGCTAAATCTTCTCAAGTTGAAAAAGAAGCAGAAGAAAGTTTGATACCAGAAGGATTTGAATTTTTAGCTGATAAAGTGAAGGTAGAGGAAGACTAAAGAAAGATTTCATGATACAATAAGTTTATGAATAGACAACAATTTATTATCATCGCGCTGTTTACAGCTGCTGAGACCTATTTTTTTAATGAAGCCTGGATGACTGGTCGCTATATTATGGCAGCCTTTTGGGCTATTTTACTATTTAGAAACTTTAGAGTTAGTTACTTGATGGGCAAGATTGTAGATGTTATTGACCAACATTTAAAAGGAAAAGACTAGTCCTCAGCTTCTAGACAAAATCAAAGCCTTTTAGGCTTTTTTTTGTTATACTATAAAAGTATATTTATTGACCTTTTATACTCTTCGAAAATCTCTTCAAACCACATCAGCTTTATCTGCAACCTCAAAGCGGTGCTTTGAGCAACCTGCGGCTAGCTTTCTAGTTTGCTCTTTGATTTTCAGTGAGTATTAACGTATTTTCTAGGGAAATCAAGTATGTTTCTAGTAAGCACTGTAAAGGTCTTGAAAAAGAAAGGAACTATCATGTCAGTATTAGAGATCAAAGATCTTCACGTTGAGATTGAAGGAAAAGAAATTTTAAAAGGGGTTAACCTGACCCTGAAAACAGGCGAAATCGCCGCTATCATGGGGCCAAATGGTACGGGTAAATCGACTCTTTCTGCCGCTATCATGGGAAATCCAAACTATGAAGTTACCAAAGGTGAAGTCTTGTTTGATGGAGTAAACATTCTTGAATTGGAAGTGGACGAGCGTGCGCGTATGGGACTTTTCCTTGCTATGCAATACCCATCTGAAATTCCTGGAATTACCAATGCTGAGTTTCTTCGTGCAGCCATGAATGCTGGTAAAGAAGATGATGAGAAGATTTCAGTTCGTGAGTTTATTACTAAACTAGACGAGAAGATGGAACTGCTCAACATGAAAGAAGAAATGGCAGAGCGTTACCTCAACGAAGGTTTCTCTGGTGGTGAGAAAAAACGTAATGAAATTCTTCAACTTTTGATGTTGGAACCAACATTTGCCCTTTTGGATGAGATTGACTCTGGTCTTGATATTGACGCTCTTAAAGTCGTATCGAAAGGTGTTAATGCCATGCGTGGTGAAGGTTTTGGTGCTATGATTATCACTCACTACCAACGTCTTTTGAACTACATCACACCTGATGTGGTACACGTGATGATGGAAGGTCGTGTTGTCCTTTCTGGTGGTCCAGAATTGGCTGCGCGTTTGGAACGTGAAGGATACGCAAAACTAGCTGAAGAACTTGGCTACGACTACAAGGAAGAATTGTAATTCCCTCGTATCTTTTAGGAGAAGTAAATGACTAAAGAAAATATTAAACTTTTTTCAGAAATGCACGCTGAACCAAGCTGGTTGGCTGACCTCCGTCAAAAAGCTTTTGATAAGATTGAGAGCCTAGAATTACCAGTTATTGAGCGTGTCAAATTCCACCGTTGGAATCTGGGTGATGGAACGATTACAGAAAGTGAGCCATCAGCAAATGTTCCAGATTTCACTGCACTAGATAACCACTTGAAGTTGGTGCAAGTAGGTACTCAAACTGTTTTTGAACAAATTCCAGTTGAGTTGGCTGAACAAGGTGTCGTCTTTACAGACTTCCACTCAGCTTTAGAAGAAATTCCAGAGCTGATCGAAGAATTCTTCATGTCATCTGTTAAGTATGACGATGATAAATTAGCAGCCTACCATACAGCTTATTTCAATAGTGGTGCTGTTCTCTACATTCCTGATAATGTTGAAATTAAAGAGCCAATCGAAGGAATTTTCTACCAAGATAGTGATAGTGATGTGCCGTTTAACAAGCATATTATGATTATCGCTGGTAAGAACAGTAAAATTAGCTATCTTGAACGTTTGGAATCTCGTGGTGAGGGTAGTGCCAAAGCAACTGCCAATATCACTGTAGAAGTCATTGCTCGTTCAGGTGCGCAAGTGAAGTTTGCGGCTATCGATCGTCTAGGTGAAAACGTCACTGCCTACATTAGCCGTCGTGGTAAATTAGGCAACGATGCGAGTATTGACTGGGCAATCGGTGTCATGAACGAAGGGAATGTCGTTGCTGACTTTGATAGTGACTTGATTGGTAACGGTAGCCATGCGGATCTGAAAGTCGTAGCTCTTTCAAGTGGCCGTCAGGTACAAGGGATTGACACCCGAGTAACTAACTATGGTTGCAACTCAATCGGAAATATCCTACAACATGGGGTTATTCTTGAAAAAGCAACTTTGACCTTCAATGGTATTGGCCACATCATCAAGGGTGCCAAGGGAGCTGATGCGCAACAAGAAAGCCGTGTTCTCATGCTTTCAGACCAAGCGCGTTCAGATGCTAATCCAATACTTTTGATTGACGAAAATGATGTTACTGCAGGTCACGCAGCTTCTATCGGTCAGGTAGATCCAGAAGATATGTACTACCTCATGAGCCGTGGTTTGGACAAGGCAACTGCAGAACGCTTGGTTGTTCGTGGTTTCCTTGGCTCCGTTATCGTTGAGATTCCAGTTAAGGAAGTGCGTGATGAAATGATTGCAACTATTGAAGAAAAATTGTCAAAACGCTAAGGGGAAGCCTATGTTAGATGTAGAAGCGATTCGCAAGGATTTTCCAATTTTAGACCAGATTGTTAATGATGAACCACTGGTCTATTTGGACAATGCTGCGACGACACAAAAACCACTAGCAGTTCTGGAGACGATTAACCGCTACTATGAACAGGATAATGCCAATGTTCACCGTGGCGTTCATACCTTGGCAGAAAGGGCGACAGCTTCTTATGAAGCTGCTCGTGAAACCATTGCTAAGTTTATCAATGCAGGTTCTACAAAGGAAGTTCTCTTTACCAGAGGAACGACAACCAGTCTTAACTGGGTAGCGCGTTATGCAGAGGAAGTCTTGACTGAGGGAGACCAGGTTTTGATTTCTGTCATGGAACACCATTCTAATATCATTCCTTGGCAGGAAGCCTGCCGCAAGACTGGGGCAGAGCTTGTCTATGTCTATCTCAAGGATGGAGCTCTGGATATGGAGGATTTGCGAGCTAAAGTGACTGATAGAGTCAAGTTTGTCTCCCTAGCTCACGCTTCAAATGTTCTGGGTGTTGTCAATCCAATCAAAGAAATCACTCAATTAGCCCACCAAGTTGGAGCCATTATGGTGGTGGATGGTGCTCAGTCTACACCTCATATGAAGATTGATGTCAAGGACTTGGATGTGGACTTCTTTGCTTTTTCAGGTCACAAGATGACAGGTCCGACTGGTATCGGTGTTCTTTACGGCAAAAAAAAGTATCTTGAGCAAATGTCACCAGTTGAATTTGGCGGTGAGATGATTGATTTCGTCTATGAGCAATCTGCTAGTTGGAAGGAATTGCCTTGGAAATTCGAGGCTGGAACTCCTAACATGGCAGGTGCAATCGGACTTGCTGCTGCAGTAGATTATCTTGAAAAGATTGGTATGGATGCAATTGAAGCCCATGAACAGGAATTGATTGCATACGTTTATCCAAAACTGCAGGCTATCGAAGGTTTGACCATTTACGGTTCACAGGACTTGGCTCAACGTTCAGGTGTCATTGCCTTTAACCTAGGAGATCTCCATCCTCACGACCTTGCGACTGCTTTGGATTATGAAGGAGTGGCTGTTCGTGCGGGTCACCACTGCGCCCAACCCTTGCTTCAGTATTTGGATGTTCCAGCAACAGCTCGCGCAAGTTTTTATATCTACAATACCAAGGCAGATTGCGACAAGCTAGTCGATGCTTTACAAAAGACAAAGGAGTTTTTCAATGTCACTTTCTAAACTAGATAGCCTTTATATGGCAGTGGTAGCGGACCATTCGAAAAATCCACATCACCAAGGAAAGTTGGAAGATGCTGAGCAAATCAGTCTCAACAACCCAACCTGTGGAGATGTCATCAATCTCTCTGTCAAGTTTGATGCAGAAGATCGATTGGAGGATATCGCTTTTCTAAACTCAGGCTGTACCATCTCAACAGCCTCTGCTAGTATGATGACAGATGCAGTTTTGGGAAAGACCAAACAAGAAATCTTAGAACTTGCGACTATTTTTTCTGAGATGGTTCAAGGGCAAAAAGATGAACGCCAAGACAAACTAAGCGATGCAGCCTTCTTGTCAGGTGTTGCCAAATTTCCTCAACGAATCAAGTGTGCAACCCTAGCTTGGAATGCCCTGAAGAAAACAATTGAAAATCAAGAAAATAAGTAAGGCAAGTTTCTTTTGCCTTATGAATCAGTAGAAATGAAGAATGAAAGAAAGGATATTATGGCTGAAGAAAGAGTAGAACCAAAACCAATTGACCTTGGTGAGTATAAATTTGGTTTCCATGATGATGTAGAGCCTGTCCTATCGACAGGAAAAGGATTGAATGAAGATGTCATTCGTGAACTATCAGCTGCAAAGGGAGAACCTGAGTGGATGTTAGAATTCCGTTTGAAGTCTTATGAAACCTTCAAAAAAATGCCCATGCAAACTTGGGGAGCAGACTTGTCAGAGATTGATTTTGATGACTTGATTTACTACCAAAAACCATCTGATAAACCAGCTCGTTCATGGGATGACGTTCCTGAAAAAATCAAAGAAACCTTTGAACGTATTGGGATTCCAGAAGCTGAGCGTGCTTATCTAGCTGGTGCCTCTGCTCAGTATGAGTCAGAAGTGGTTTACCACAACATGAAGGAAGAGTTCCAGAAATTGGGGATTATCTTTACAGATACGGATTCTGCCCTCAAGGAATACCCAGACTTGTTTAAACAATACTTTGCTAAGTTGGTACCGCCAACAGATAACAAGTTGGCTGCCCTTAACTCAGCAGTATGGTCTGGTGGAACCTTTATCTATGTACCAAAAGGTGTAAAAGTGGATATTCCACTTCAAACTTACTTCCGTATCAATAACGAAAATACAGGTCAGTTTGAACGTACCTTGATTATCGTTGATGAGGGAGCAAGTGTTCACTATGTTGAAGGATGTACAGCACCGACTTATTCAAGTAACAGCTTGCACGCTGCCATTGTAGAGATCTTTGCTTTGGATGGAGCTTACATGCGTTATACGACTATCCAAAACTGGTCTGATAACGTCTATAACTTGGTAACAAAACGTGCTAAAGCCTTGAAAGATGCGACTGTTGAGTGGATCGATGGAAACTTGGGTGCTAAAACAACCATGAAATACCCATCTGTTTACCTAGATGGAGAAGGTGCGCGTGGTACTATGCTTTCTATTGCCTTTGCTAATGCAGGGCAACACCAGGACACTGGTGCCAAGATGATTCACAATGCTCCACATACAAGCTCGTCTATCGTGTCTAAATCCATCGCTAAAGGTGGAGGAAAGGTTGACTATCGTGGACAAGTAACCTTTAATAAAAACTCTAAGAAATCTGTTTCTCACATCGAGTGTGATACCATTATCATGGATGACTTGTCAGCATCAGATACTATTCCATTTAATGAAATTCACAACTCGCAGGTTGCTTTGGAACACGAAGCTAAAGTATCTAAGATTTCAGAAGAACAGCTCTATTACCTCATGAGTCGTGGGTTGTCAGAATCTGAGGCAACTGAGATGATTGTTATGGGATTTGTAGAACCTTTCACAAAAGAACTTCCAATGGAGTATGCTGTTGAGCTGAACCGCTTGATTAGCTACGAAATGGAAGGATCAGTTGGGTAAAATTTGTTTTTAGATTTATTCAAAATCAATGTCTTTTAAGATGAATTTGTAACAAAGAGAGACTGAGCAAAAAGATTTTAAAAATAGAAAATGCATAATATCAGGTGATCAAAAAACTAGATATTATGCGTTTTATTGTGTGAGCCGATTTATTGTATTTTCAGAATGAACTGCACCCCAAAAGTT
>NZ_VMNE01000015.1:0-93058 GCF_013277565.1 Streptococcus sp. k-90
GTAAGGGCAACAGCCCAGACAACGGTATGATGGAATCTTTCTTTGGCATTTTAAAATCCGAAATGTTTTATGGCCATGAGAAAAACTTTAAATCACTTAATCAATTGGAACAAGCCATTATAGACTATATCGATTACTACAACAACAAACGAATTAAGGTAAAACTAAAAGGACTTAGTCCTGTCCAATACAGAACTAAATCCTTTCAATAATTATTTGTCCAACTTTTTGGGATCAGTACATTTTAAGCGTTTTTTCTTTTTGTTAATTTCAGTACATTGCAATATAAATCATTCAAATGACTATATTTTTTGTTAGATAAATTAGATTTTCGTTTTACATAGCTATCCATTTAGAGGATTTAAAATTAAAACTGATAATTTTCACTCAACTATTGATAAACAGTTTAAAGTTAATTGTAAAGTAAGACTATTCTATATTTTGAAGATTGTTTAACATAAAGAATCTAAAAATTTCTCAATTTTGGAATTTTAAAAAAGATGACCAAATATTTTATAAAACGCAGTATATCAAGTTTGTTGATAAAATAACTGATACGTTTTTATAATTTTAAAACCATTATACCTAATCTCCGTTTTTAATAAAAATAAAATAGTGTCGAATCGTGGTATAATGATGATAAAGAATTTTTTATACAAACTTTTCCCATGCACTATTTTATATTTGATAGGTAATTGAAGCAATAAAAAATATTTATAAGTTAATGTATCAGATTGATGAACTTACTGAAACATAAAGTTATCAGGAACTATATTTCGAATAAATAGCTCGATATTTTTAATACAAACAAACTATCATTCAAACTTTTGAAAAAAATCATAAAAGATAAAGTAATTATATTTACTTTTAGTAAACATACAGATTAGATTTTTAATCACAAAACAATATCAAGTAATATATTTTATGGAAGATACTATATATTATAATTTATACTAATCTGTATTAGAATATTTCACAAAATAAGAAATCTACTAGTCTCCAAATTATTATATGAGGTATAAAAATGAGCAGAATATTAAAATTTTATAAACAAAGTACTGTAATTGTGCCGATTATAGTCAGTCTTCTCACTACTGCTATTGTTCCGTTTTATCAATATGTAACAAGAAGACCGTCATACTCCTTTGTACTAAATAATCCAGTTGGATGGACTAAAGATGACGACATCTTCTCCATATATAATTATGGTAGCGATGATATGAAAGATACAACTGTATATATACGGTCATATATGATTCTCTCTTCAAATTCTCATTCGGACTATTTCGATGATTATATATCTACACATAGTCTATCTATACCTATGGAAGGATTAGATATGAGATTTCAACTAACAGGAAAATCAAAAGGAAAAATTGGACATATTAAATTTAACACAGATCAAAATCCTTTTAGTAATTACTTTTCAAATAATCATGTTGAATTTGGACCAAATTTAAATATTGATATTTCTAATAGAATAAATGAAAATAATTTACAAATCAATACTAATGATATTGACTCTGGATACGATAAAATGAATCTTGTTATTTTCACAATTTTCATCAATAATACAAGTAAAACACAAAATAATCTCTCTAATATTCAAGTTTATGCAACAGATTATTCTTCAGATTATAATACAGGTAAATCACGAACAAAATTAATACCAACTAATATATATTTTAAACAATTTGAGGATAAATATGAATATGATTATGCTAAATACTACAATAGAGAAGATTATGATAGATTTTGGAATGATAAAGATATAATAAACACTTACTATTCAAAATTCATTGATCAAATAATTAACGATTATAAAAAAATAAAATAATATAAGAAAATAACTTCTCAACTAGAAATATGAGTAAAAGATATAGTTTAAAAGAAATTAAAATTATTATAAGCAAAATTACTATTTATAGCTACATTGAATTATATGGGTAAATATTAAAATTTATGTCCAATCTGTATTTAATATTTATAAAACTTTTAAATTCCAATTATAGTACAACACTCTTTTACTTCGGGTGTTCACTATCAATTCTATCTAGTAATAATAGTAATTTTTCATCAATAATTTTATATTGAAGTTCATCTTCATTTTACTTCACGAAAATAATACACACTTTACTTATTTTGTTTTAGAAAAATAACATCACTTCTCAAAAATTTAATCATTATCTTTATGTTAAGGATTAAATTCTGTATTTGATAGGACTGAATCCTTTTAGTTTAGTTTTAATTCGATTTTTACTTAAATAATCAATAACAAAAATGACAATAGATTTTCTACTGTCATTTTATTTTTCTAAATTTTTAGCAGAGTATTCTCACAAGTCTCTAAATCTCTTTCAACTTTTCGAGATAGGCGGTTAATTCTGCTTGGGCTTCTGGTGTTGTGCCTACTAGCTGGCTGCGCATGTGTGCGAGTCTGGCTTCTACTTGTCCAATCTCCTTATCAATCTCTGCGAGCTGGTCGGCGAGGTCGACGAGGGGAACTACGGGTTCTTCCTCAAAGGTATCGACATAGCGTGGAATGTTGAGGTTATAGTCATTTTCAACAATCTCTTCAAAGCTGGCTAGATGGGCAAATTTCTCGACATTCTCGCGTTTTTGATAGGTCTCCAAAATCTTGGCAATATGGTCTTCGGTCATATTGTTTTGATTTTTCCCTTTTTCAAACTCTTTTGAGGCATCGATAAAGAAGACATCCTTATTGGTGCGATTCTTTTTAAGGATGATAATAGTTGTCGGAATAGAGGTATTGTAGAAGATATTTGCTGGCAAGCCGATAACTGTATCAATAGCGCCTTCTTCTAATAGATGCTGGCGAATCTTCTGCTCGGCTGCTCCTCTAAAGAGAACTCCGTGAGGAAGTACAATGGCCATGACACCATTATGCTTGAGGTGGTAAAAACCGTGAAGGAGGAAGGCAAAATCTGCTTTAGACTTAGGTGCCAGAACTCCATAACTTGAAAAACGAGGATCTTGCAGGAATCCACTATCTGCTGACCACTTCAGTGAATAGGGTGGGTTCATCAAAACCCCATCAAAGTCTGTAGGCTCCGTCGTCGGCCAATCTTCGTCTAGGGTATCGTGGTTGCTGAGGTGGTAGTTCTCAATCGCGACCCCATGAAGCATCATATTCATGCGAGCAAGGTTGAAGGTCGAAGTAATCAACTCCTGACCGTAGTAAGAAATCGTCGAAGCTTCCTTACTATAGCGCTTGGCATTGAGCAAGAGAGAACCAGAACCCATGGTCGGGTCGTAAACCGACATGCCCTTTTGATGCTCACGCCCTGCAAAGACAATCTGAGTCATGAGATGAGAGACTGCTTGAGGTGTATAGAACTCTCCAGCCTTTTTCCCAGAATCACTGGCAAATTGGCCTATCAAGTATTCATAAGCATCACCCAAGATATCACCAGCATGACCAGAGACATTAAGGTCGTTGAGCTGTTTCATGACTTCAGAGATGGTCTTGTTTTGCTTTTGTGGGGTGTTGCCTAGCTTTTTCGCATAGAGGTCAATATCTTCGAAAAGATTTTCAAATTTTTCATTAGCCTGCTCGATATCACGGAAACTTTGGGCTAGAGATTCTAGCTGGAAGGTGCCTTCGTGGATAGACTGAACCAGCTTGGTAAAGGTTAGAGAAGGCTCAATCACATAGCCCAACTCGTCATTTAGAACCTCGATGAGGTCTTCACGGACATCTGCATCCGCAAAGTTTTCCTCATAGAGAAGCTGGGCTTGCTGGAAGGACTCATAGGTCTCGTCCAAGTTGTCACAGACGGCTTGGAGGATGTTGTCGGATAGGTACTTGTAGAAAATCAAGCCCAAAAGGTAGGACTTGTATTCATTGGCTTCCATCTGGCCACGCAGGATATCTGCCGCATTCCAGAGGGATTGGTAGAGTTCTCTTGATAAATCTGTTTGTGACATAGGGTCTCCTATCAATTTCTACTTTCATTCGTTTAGTATAGATTTTTACGGTCTTTGTATTTATTTGAATTGAACACGACCTAAAAGCTGGGTAAAAAAGATAAACTGTCTTGTCTTCATCGAAGACTGTCCCAGTTTCTTATTTTTACTGGGCTTTTGACGGTCTTTGTATCTTAGATAAACATTTTTCTGAGTAGGGTTTGTTTGCTTTCTTTGAGCTGGTTGACTTTTTCCTCTTGCTTGGCAATGGCCTTGTCTAGGTCTTGGAAGAAAGAACCGATGACCTCTTGTTCAGGGAGAGAAGGTAAGGAAGATAGTTCATTCTTCAATAAAGAATAATGACGTTTATACCCTTGGGATTTAGGCAGATATCTTTCTAACATTATAAACAAAAATGGCTGAGTAGTTAAATCTGAGTGTAATATTTTTATACCATCTGTAGCTAATAAAAAAGGAGTCTCAGGTTTAAATAAAGATAATGTATGATCACCAAAAAGAATAACATTACTAAAATTATTAAATGGTTTATTATCTGAAAAACCTACAATAGGAATGTCCCCTTGTTGTATTACAGGATTATTTCCCTCTTCATAATACTCGGTAATATAATTTTTGGAACTAATAGATTGGATTATCTCCCCCAACTTCACTTCCTTCCACTCATCTTCAAATCCTGCGAAACGAAGGGCGGGTTTGGTTTGTCCTTTGGCTGAGAATAAGAGCTTGAGGTAGGTTTTCTTCTGCTCTTTGAGCACCTCTAACTTACGCTGTTGAAGGGTGATAAGGTGGTCGAGATTGCGAAAATATGCTCCAATTTTCTGTTGTTCGCTGTATTTTGGATAATATGCTTCAAATCCCATTACATCAGAAACTGATAAATTTGTTTGCTTTGCTCCATCATCAAATGCTAAGAAATATGGATGCCTATTCATTAAAATGTAAAGAAAATAAGGGAATGTTTCGCCTATTGGAGTTATCCCTGCGATTCGCTGATTTAGCGTGTATTTATCATTTTTTTCGACCCAAAATGTTCTCGCAATAGCACGACCATTTGGAACATCACTCAGCACAAAGGCAATCTCATTTTCAAACAATGCTTCATTTTTCTTATTAGAAAATTTCTTTACTTCACCATCTGTGGAAATGAATTTTGAATTTACTACAATATACTTTCCGTTCTCATCAATGCAGTTTTCGTGAGCCTTTCCGTTACGATATTGAGCTACTTCTCCCAACTTACGCTGTTCCCAAGCTTCAGTATATCTCACAAAGCGATAACTTGGTTGTTTTGTCATATTACTCCTCCAACTAATTCGTCTTTATCTATATCTATAAATTGCAATTGATAAGCTTTACGAGCTCCCCATGCCTTAAGTATTTTCTTAATAGTATATTCATTCTCCTTATCGAACTGGTCTACATAAATGCTCACATCCGGTGCCTGTTTAAAAATTTCTTTAAAGTAAGGAGCATCCACTCCATTCTCATCCCGAATACCAAAACCAATGAAGTAGATTTCTTTGATAGAACTTAAATTTTTGAAAAGGGATTCGTGCTTTCTAAGTTGCTGATGGACAGGCTTTTTATTAGCAGCAGATAGTCTGTACATAGCCCGAGATAAAATATCTGCTCCTTCTGGTATGACTATCGAATCTTCTCCATGACCAAATATGAGAACTCCATCATCCAAATCACCATGAATATGAATGATGTTAGAAGAAGAAATGCCGTAAAAATCCTCTAAAGTACGAGTATAATTGAAATTCAAAAATCTTGCATTTCTATTAGTTAAAATCGTTTCTTTCACAATCGGGAAATGAGAGGTAAATTTTCTCATGCTTAATTGACTTTCCCATTGTTCATAGGTTTCTTTAATCCATTGTTTAAATAACTTGTTCAATTGATGATGAACATATTGACTGAGTTTATCCGCTACCTTTTCGGCAAATCCTTTTCTAGACTCAGTATCCTCTTTACTATCGTTTGTCACATAGTAAGAAGTGCTAGTATTCATAAAAGGGAAGCAGACTAGTTTTTCTTCAAAATCTCCCCAAAGCCTTTCTGTAGCTGTAATATGTAAAAAAATTTGATAAAGTAATTTCAACTTTTCCTGACTATCAGTACCATTCAATATTTCCATCACTTCTTCAGCATATATTTCACTCTTATATATTCTGTTATCACTGTCTTTTAGAAAATCTTTGATAGAATCAAAATTTTGCAACGACTCTAACAAATCATCTTTCCCATAAGCCTGCTGATAAACAAACTTCTTGAAATATAAATAATCCGTCTTTAAATCATGTGCTATATCAAAACCATTTCCGATAATAAATAATTTCTCCACTATATCCCCCCTTTCTATTACTCAATTTTCTTATTTCTACACTTTAGGTTTTCTCTTTTTGATTTCTATTCTTCAATTTTACCTATTTTTACACTTTAGGATTGCCATCTATCATTTCTATTGTTCAATTTTGGCCATTTTTGCACTTTAGATAGGAAACTATGCTATTCTATTCTTCAATTTTGCCTATTTTGAAACAATAGATAGGCTTATTTTGTGATATAATGTTAAAAAACGTTGAAATGCGAGGATGACTACATATGAACTATAGAGAACTTAGAAAAATCTACTACAGTCATCGTGACCAGTATGAGGAAGAGTATCAACTACGCTTACAAGGATACAGTTCCATTAGAACATCTCTTTATCCTCATTTAATGCAACGCGATACTGTCAAAACAAGTCAATACCCTTTATTTGTAACCCTACATCTAGGGATTTCCCAACTGATGGAAACTATCTCACAGCAGTCTCAACGAATTAGTGAAATAGCTGATACCCTCCCTAAGATTGCCCACGATCAGTTTTATAAAGAACAGCTCTACCAATCGATTATTTCCACAAATGAAATCGAAGGTATCCATACAACTCGTAAAGAGTTGGTCGATGTGGAGAAACTCCTAGAGGAAGACCCCTATAAGACCGAACAAATCAAACATCTTTCCACCTTGCGAATGTACCAACAAATCCTTAAGGATGAATTTCTCCAAATCCAATCTCTTGAAGATATCAGAGGGATTTATGACCAATTAACACAAGGAGAAATCTCGCCAGAGGATGAACTCGATGGAGAGTTTTTTAGACAGAAATCGGTCTTTATCCAAGACGACAAGACTGGCAAAGTCATCTATATCCCACCTCAAAAGGAGGAACAGATTCAGGTCATGCTGACAGAGTGGATTCGTTTTATCAACGACCATTCTATCCCAAACCTTGTCAAGGCTTGTGCTGGACACTATTTTTTTGAAAATATACATCCCTTCTATGACGGTAACGGTCGGACAGGACGCTATATCCTTGCCAAGTACTTGTCTAGAAAACTCGATAAATTTTCAGGGTTAGTTTTGTCCCAACAAATCAATCACCATAAACAAGACTATTATAAGGCTTTTAGGAATACTGGCGATCATCTCAACCGTGCCGATGCTACCTTCTTCGTTGAAACCTTGTTGACTTTTATCAAGGAAGGACAGGAAAATATTATCCAAACCCTCCTTGAAAAACAAGAGCAACTGCATCGCTATAAAGTTAAGATAGAGCAAACAGAAGGGCTGGAGGAAGTCGAGAAATACATCTTGTTTCTCCTCGCTCAGTCCAAGCTCTTTGTCGATGATAAGAGAGATGGCATAGAAGATAGAAGCATCATCCAACTGGCCAATCAGTCCAACCATCATTACTCTAAGAAAAAGATCAAGGATGCTTTCTTGCATCTTGAAGAGAGGGGAATTTTGACCCTAATTGGTCGAAAACCTTCCCAACATTATCTTTCTGACTATTTTTAATACTCAATGAAAATCAAAGAGCAAACTAGGAAACTAGCTGCAGGCTGCTCAAAACACTGTTTTGAGGTTGCAGATAAGACTGACGAAGTCAGTCACATATATACGGCAAGGCGACGTTGACGTGGTTTGAAGAGATTTTCGAAGAGTATAAACCTATCTCCCCCTTAGCGGTAGGATATCCTCTGAGATCATGCGCATATAGTCCTCTTTGAGGGCTTTTTTGTATTTGAGTTTTGGCAGTGCCTTGTCTCCATGGGCTTCCTTATAGGCCAGATAGTCCTGAGACTCGGTGATGGCTTTTTCGCCATTTTGCTTGTCGCGTCCGATGCGGTAGTTGTCCACTACGAACTGGAGTTCATCCTCTCCTATCTGCCAATAATCTGCCGTTTCACGAATCTTTTTCTGGGTTGTTAACTCAATCATCTCATCCAACTTATGGATGATAGACTGATCCTGATAGCTCTTGGCATCTGCTTGGACATTCTGCCAGAGTTTGGAGATGAGGCTGGATAACTTGGGATTGGATTTGTTCAAATCTTCTATATAGTTATCTACCAGGCTCTTTTCCTTTTTACCAATGAGGTTTTCCCGATTTTCAATCAGGGCTTGGATGAGAGAGAGGATATAGTGATAGTTTATCTCGTCGGTGCGGATGGATTCGAGCTCATACTCGATATCTAGGAGAACCCCTTCCTCTTCTTGGTCTTCTTTTCTGCGTCTGCGGAGTTCTTCGATGACATTTTGATATTGGCCGGCAAAGTTCTCAATGTCTTCTAGGCTAAGGCAAATCTCTCTGAGGATGACTTTCTCATCATAGTCCGAATAGACCTGTATAGAAGATAGGAGCTTGTCAAATTCTTGGAAAGCCTTGGCAAAGCGTTTTAATTCTGCATCTGTCGCTGTATCCAAATCTGGCACCTGCTCTGGACTTGGAGCGATGGCTAATAGTTGATGAACCTTCTCAAGAAACTTGGCCTTCTCCTCCTGCCATTCTGGGGCTAAGACACTGGTTTCACCACCATTTGAGTAGAGACTCAGAGCTTCATCCACTTTTTCTTTAAAGTGGTCGGGCGTTTGGAAGGTGACGATTTGGCCGAATTTCTTGCCTTCATCAAAGAGGCGATTGGTTCGTGAAAAGGCCTGAATGATATGCTGGGGCTTCATGGGCTGACGGTCCATGAATAGGGTCGATAGGCAAGGGGCATCAAAGCCTGTCAACAAGCGGTCCACAACGATAACCAGGTCCAACTGTTCCTCACGGAAGGCAAAGCGTTCTTTCTTACGGGCCAGACGGTCATTGAGGTCACTATTGTAGGAAGCAATGGTTGCTAGGCTAAAGTGGGTGCCAAACATGGCATTGTAGTCTTTTAAACTCTCCTCCATATAGGCTTGGTTGACATAGGAGTCTGCTTCATTTTCTGTCACAGAGTAGGTAATGGCAACCTTAGGAAAGTCTGGTAAAACCTTTTTAACATTTTCCGAGATGCTTAGAGACTTCTCTCCATTTTTGACTTGCTTAATCAGGTTATAATAGGCCTGCGCACGGGCAATGCTTTTGACGGTCAAAATGGCTTCATAGGTTTTTCCTACTCCATTTTGGAAACCGAGTTTGCGTCTTGAGCGATTGAGAATGGCATCTAAAACAGCAAGCATATGGCCTTCGTCATCATAACGCTCCTCATCAATCTCATCTTCTGCCCAACCAGGCATGGTCGTCTGATACTCCACATTAAAGCCAAGAACTGCCTTGTCATGGATGGCTTCTTTGACGGTATATTGGTGGAGGCAGTCACCGTACTGCTCTTCGGTCGTCTGAGCAAGGTCTCCTTTTTGTTCACGTTTATTTTCTGTAAAGATAGGAGTTCCTGTAAACCCATACCAGAGAGAATTTGTAAAGAAGTGCTCTAGGTGGCGTTGGCGTTCAGGAGTCACTGCACGATGGCATTCATCAACGACAAAGGCTAGTTTGAGTTGCTTGATACGATTGTAGACCTTTTGGTGACGACCTTCATCAAACTGACGAATCATGGCATTGATTTTCTGGATGGTCGTCACAACGACACGGCGGTCATCAGAAGCTAGATTTTTAACCAATTCCTGTGTATCATCGGTCTCGTCGATATCGATCATGTCGTTCTCTGCGTAAGATTGAAAAGAACTGGTCGTCTGCTGGTCAAGGTCTGTCCTATCAATCACAAAGATTGTCTTTTCGATAGATGGAATCTGGAGCAGATTGCGCGAAACCTTATAAGAGGTCAGGGTTTTTCCTGAACCAGTCGTATGCCAAATATAGCCTGACTGGCGCTTGCGACTGGCTTCACGGATAGCCTCAATAGCATGAACCTGATAGGGGCGCAATAAAATCAAGGCCTTCTTGTCATCATCGATGACAGAATACTGCATGACCATCTCGTGGGCTCTCGGTATGGACAAGACAGACTCTGCAAAGTCAAATAGTTGAGGTTGAGGTCTATTTTCACTATCCACCCACTTGGTCAAGAAGCGTTCATTTAGCTTATTGGCTTTGGCAGCTGCGATGTAGCGGGTGTCTGTGACATTAGAGACGACAAACATCTGAAGACTTGAAAAAATGCCTCTGAACTGTCCTTCTTGGTCGTATTTCTTAATCTGACGGAAGGCATCCATGTAAGGATGAGAACGGCTTTTTAGTTCGATTTGAATCATGGGCAGACCATTGATTAACAAAGTCACATCCCCACGGCGCTGGCGAATCCCTTCTCCGCCTGTGATGACTTGGTTGACAACCTCATAGCTAGATTTGCCACCAGCGACATTGTTTCTCCACAAGACTTCCAAGCGAATAGTGCCTAGACTGGCATCTTCACGTTGAACCTGCACCTTGGCAATGCCATTTTCTCCTGCTATCCACTTGGCTGCTTCATAGAAGTTAACGAAATTGAGCTGGTTTTTGATTTGATTTTTCTCTGAATTTGTAAGGGGATGGTCTTGCAAAATGCGGACATTATTAGCTTCCAGCTTGGCAAAAAAGTTTCCCCATAGGAGGTCTTCTGTATTTAACTCAGGTCGATACACCCATTGACTTTCTCCCTTTGTCAGCTGGTTGATTAAATCCCGCTCGATAGCCAATTCCTGTTTGGTTTTGGCTTTACCTGCTACAGGGATAGCAGTCTCGTCTTTAGGAGAGAGTCTCTGGCTGATATGGAAATCCTGCAAGGCTGCTTGATTGAGATGTTGCAATTTTTTGAGAAGATCTTGCTCCGTCCCTTTAATGGCTTGATAGGCTGCCGTCAGATCTTTATCTGCATCTAGGTAGTGATGCGGGTTCTTCTTTATTTGGATATAACCTTGCACCAAATCTTCTAAACGTCTCAGCTGAATAGCAAGCTGGTTCTGAAGTTCCTGAGAATTTCCAGATGCTTCTTTCTGGCTGATAGCTTCTAGGTATTCTACGATGGCAGTATAACTAGCCTGCAACTCAGGTGCTGAAACGATGAGCTCTTGTTCTAATTCTTTTGATAAAGTATACATCATGTTCATACCCCATTTCTACAACGCAAAAAGCCCACCAAAGAAATTGGCAGGTTTTAAAAATGGGTACGAAGACTCGAATGCAACTCTCTGCATGGGACTTGTTTGCTTAACCATAGGGACTCTTCCTTTTCATTCATCCAAGGCGTTGCGACATCGAAAAAACAGCGCCTTTACTTCCTTCCATTGTATCATAAAAGCCTAATAGTGAAAAGGTTTTCTAGGGTATTCTCTCTAAATCTAGCAATAATTCCCTGACCTTCAAACTTCTACTAAAACAAGCAAAATCCCCTGCAAATCTACATTACAGGGGACTTATGTGTTATTCTTGTACTTCTTTCTGAGCGGCCTTTCCTTGATCTAGAAGAGCTTGGACGATTTTCTCATCGCGTAGCTTGACAGAATCGTTGATCATTTCTGCGGACTTGACGATGGTTGTTTCTAGTTGGGCACGTTTCTGGCGTCCCAATTCAATAGCTGCGACGATACCTTGGTTTTGAGCGACCAGACTTTCAGCCAGTTTTGTAACCGATTCGACAGCGACTGTCGGGCTTTGGGCAATTCGTTCCATCTGCGGAATCACTTCTTTGCTGGTTTCAGCTAGCATCTGAAGGGCAGCATTATTGGCATTGACAATGGCATCCGCCACGACACCTGATTTCATTGATTGTTGCAAAATACCCAATTGGGCAATAGAAAGCTTCATTGTCGGAATCGTATTGCGACGAAGCATGCCCAATTTTTGACGCATATCAGATGACACCTTCACAAGATTGCGCATCTGAGGTGTTGTTGCCCAAGCAACATAGAGACGGCTGACATACTCAGTGTGCTGTTGTTCGAGGGTATTGACCACTTCTGCCATACGAGCCAATTCTTGTGATTTGGTTTGGTATTCTACCGTACTGGTATCGAGTTGGTCAGCTTGAGCTTTCAGTTCGGCAGCGCGCTTGCCAGCTTCTGTCTGGCTAGCTTCGATAAAGGAAATCACTCCCACTAGATTTTCAATGGATTTAGTATTGTCCTCAATCAACATCTCAGCTGAAACGATATTTCGAGCTAGCACATCTTCTTGCTTGACCACTGCGGCAGCCATGCTATCGAGCTTTTGCTCCACTGTTTTTGAGTCAAAGTAAAATTCTTGTAGGGTATTCTTGCTCTTGTTAAACAAGCGTTGCAAAAAGTTTGGCTTTTCTTCTAACTCAGCAATTTCAGCGTTCTTGTATTTGACGACAAAGCCTTGCAACTCACGGTTTGTATTCTTGAGAAGATCATCCACTTGGGGAATTTGTAGTTTCTTTTGTTCTGACAAGATACGATTGACCGTATTGTTCACACCTTCGACAGCAGATTGTCCAAAATCTAAGAGAGCATTTTGATTGGTAACAAACTGGTCTACCAACTGAGGCACGTGCGCCTTGATTCCTTCTTGCTGCTCAGGGCTCAGCTTCTCAAGGAAGGTCAAGGTTTTGTCTGAGCCAGTATTGGTCTCGATGATTTGGGTTGTTTTATCCACCTTAGCTACCGTATTATTGGCAATCTGGTCAATATCGAAATTAAATTCTGTCATGGTTACTCCTTTATTTCTAACCTATTCTTTACGATCTTTTTCTAGGATACGCAGACTGATATCAAAATCACGCATATCTGTTTCATTGAATTCTCTCAAGACTTGGTCCAGCTCAAGGTCAAATTGTTCGATAGCTGCTTTAGCTTGTTGCAAACGTTCTTCTGCTCGATTATAGTTTTTAGGATTGGCCTTAATCTTTAAATAGCCTTCTAAAATCGTTTGAAATTTCTCCATCTTCAAACTATGAATGGCCGTCAATTCTTCCTTATCCCCCTCGGCAGAGGTAGCAATCTTGTCTAAAATAGCCTGATGATCAACGGCAATATTGGCCAAGGTCTGAGACAGTTCTGGAGCTAATTCCTCTGGCTCCGCATTTTCAAGATCTACCTGACTTTCTCTATCCAAACGTTCTAGCTGAACATCGATAGTTGCCCGCACTGTACGAACCTTTTTGTCAATACGGTTGTAGACATCATCGTCGATATAGGACTTGAGACGATCCGCCTCCTGATGGATTTCCCGCAGTTCGATCAATACTTGATTGGCCAGACTCTTATAGGAATCTGAGCCTTTCTCTACCAAGACTCCCTCTAACTGCTGAATATCTTTGTCCGCCTGACGAATTCGAGCTTTTAAAAGCTCAATCCGATCGTCGAGCGAACGATCCTGCAAAAGAGGATAGCGCCAACGTTTATAGAGACGATAACCACCATAGCCTAGCAGGACACAAGCCGCAAGCGGAAGAGCATATTGAACCAAAAGGCCCAGTAAGAACAAGAAGCCCCAAAAATAGAGACAGCCTTTCCAAAAACCATTACCCGATTTCATAAGTATTCCTTACTTTCAATTTATAAGTCTATTTTAGCACAAAAGACAAAAATGAGGGCGGAAATTCCCTAGAAAAGAGTTGATTTCTTTGCTGTAGAATGGAGGCTGGTAGCGCGTGGGCTAATTTCAGTGAAGCGGCCTCAAACCACAAACACACTCTGATGAATATCAAAACAAAAGCTTGAAAAATCAGAGGGGGTGTGTTAGAATGAAAGCATAAAGGGAAAATAATGCTTCTAGCATATGTAACTAAAAAAGCCCCACCGTGCCACCGATGGGCTTTTTTGCTACCCTCTAAAAGGGTTAAATGCTACTTGCTACGTCTCTTTATCCATAGCTTGAAAAGCTCAGATAGTAAGTTAACAAGTAACGGAGCTAGAAAAAGGGAAAATAACTCTAGCATATATAACATCTCCCTTCATTAAAGTGAGGGGGCCAAAATATTATATCATACCAGATTTATATCATCAACATCGCGTCATTATTGGCATAGATAGACTCAGATACACCAATAACCTTACTAGCAAATCTCTAAACAAACCCAGAAATCAACATTTTAAGACAAAGCAAAAAGCCCCTAGATTCATAGCTAAGGGCTGATTGACTTGCAAGGATAGGCAGGACTGTCGGGGCTCCTGCATTTCTCGACCCATTATAAGTGGCGCGTTGGTGACAGATTCTCAACCTCTATCCTTCATATCTTCATTATAGCACTTTTTTCTCAACTTTCAATCTGTGCATCTGAATTTATTGTCTATCTTTTTCTCTAGTGTCCTTCAAGCATATTGCACTTCCACCTCACTTATGATTTCCAGCAAAGTTTTCCCGTTAATCTGTAAAGAAATTAACTCATCAAAAGATGACACTTTAAATTCATTATCTCCAAGCACGACTACAATGTCATAAACAGAATTAGGAAAAATACCACATACTTGACCCTTATAATCAAAAGAAGCGTCCCAACCATTGTCATACAATGCTCGTAAATCATCTAATATCGCCATAATATATCTTGATTCTCCTATATAAGATATTCCACAACTTATCCAAAACCGTATGAAAATTTATCTGGCAACTCTTTTCCTAACTTAATACTTTTAATCAAAGTATCTTTGACAAACGAAGTAAATTGTCCTAAATCATCTCCAACATAGCTATATTCCAAAGTAGTTTTATCGATAGTTGCAATACCTTTACAACCTCCACTCACAATAGAATACTGCCTCTTAGAGGCTCCATCTTCTATTTTGTACATCGTAATAATTTGTTTATCAATCTTTATCATTTTCTATTTATTGTAAAATAGGGCACTGGAATTATTCTTGACTCTCAAAAATATAATTGCAACAAGGTATCAAAATCGTCTTCGAAAACATTTTGACTATTTTGCTTTATTTGCTCAATGATTTTATCCTTTGTATCTCTGTCCAAAGGTAGCGTTTCAAACGCTTCTTCTTTTACTAAGAATTCACCATTTTCTCCCTGGAATTCTTTTGTAATTTTTCTAATATGACTCTCGAAATCGATAGATTGAAGTTCTTCGTCGTTGATGTTATCTTCAATCGCATCTAGTAACAAACTAATTGAAATTTTAATCATCTTTAAATACCCTTATTTTCTATTAGCCTTATTTCCAAAAAGCCAAATATAAATAGATTGCTTATAATTTCCTGTCTGAGAAAAAATCTCTCCAAAAAGGATTTTCACTATCAAAAATTTCAACCTCTTCTTCCGTCATATTATAAGGATAGTCCTCAAATAAGTTGTAAATTTTTTTCCGATCAAAGCTTAATAGATGTTCTCCTATAGAATCTATTTTATCAATCCACCATATTTTTGACTCTTCAGTCTCTCTGTAAAAATCACTGTATCCTTCAAGAAAAGATTCTGCTGTAACGGAGTCACACATCCCATCTAGCAACTCTAAATCATCGCATCCATTCTCATTAAAATCTGTCATTATTCTGATTTTTCCTATCATTTCTTATATGTCTTTTATTAAAAAGACCAGATCCTTACTACAATTTCTAATTGATCCGTTAAGCTTCGCTATCCGATCTACTAAATACCGCCACTTTATTCATCAAATCATCCTCAGTGTAGTCAATCGCAAATGTATCTATTTCTAAGATCGATTTAGGTGGAGTTGAATGAATCATAGGGACACTACGTACCCTATACTCGTTTTCTCCAATTCTAACAAACTGATTGATTTTCAAATCTGAAAAATCAGGATTCTCAACAGTAATAGAAACAAGACGATGCGCTATTTTATAAACATCAATTATCTTATTTTTCGTGTTTAACTTATCCATAATTACTATTTTAATACTTATGTTCTTGGTAATCAAAACCAATTTTAGATTTAATACTATCAAATAAATCTAAAATAGATTGTGGAGTATCCTTCTTAAACGATAAAGAAGGTTTATCTTGGTCTGGATAAACTTGGTCAACCCACTCATGAATTTAATTATAAAAAATCAACAGCTCTTTGCTTGGTGGTATCATCATATCTAAAACGAAACCTCCTTTACTTTAACTTCATTATAAACTTTCCTATCCTAATATTCAATCAGCAAGACACTATTCCGATAGCTTTTAGTAAAATCTAACAATATACTACCTTAAGGCACTCTTATTCAGCCCTATCAATACCGTCTAGGTCATTCTACACTAGCTATGACAATGGACACTTACAGTCATCTCTCCAAAGAAAAAGCAAAAACAGCCGTCTCATTTTATGAGAAAGCTGTAAGTTCTTTATGAAGGGGGACAAAAAGGGGGACAAACCCAGAAATCAACATTTTAAGACAAAGCAAAAAGCCCACTGTTGTAGGCTTTCTGTAAGATATATCTTAAAATTAAAGCATCTTGTTGTAGAATTCAACGACAAGTGCTTCGTTGATTTCTGGGTTGATTTCATCGCGTTCTGGTAAACGAGTCAATGAACCTTCCAATTTTTCAGCGTCGAATGATACGAATGCTGGACGTCCAAGAGTAGCTTCTACTGCTTCAAGGATAGCTGGAACTTTCAATGATTTTTCACGAACTGAGATCACTTGACCTGGAGTTACGCGGTATGATGGGATATCAACACGTTTTCCGTCAACAAGGATGTGACCGTGGTTTACGAATTGACGAGCTTGACGACGAGTAGTCGCAAGACCAAGACGGTAAACAACGTTATCCAAACGACGTTCCAAAAGAAGCATGAAGTTGAAACCTAGGATTCCGCCTTTGATTTTTGTAGCTTGTACGAACAAGTTACGGAATTGTTTTTCACCTACACCGTAAGTGAAACGAAGTTTTTGTTTTTCAGCCAATTGCAAACCGTATTCTGACAATTTAGAACGGTTGTTTGGTCCGTGTTGTCCTGGTACGTAGTTACGACGTGCCAATTCTTTACCTGTACCTGTAAGTGAAAGGCCAAGGCGACGAGCTTGTTTCCAAGATGGTCCTGTATAACGTGACATGTGAATGTCCTCCTGATATAAATAATATTTCGGTGGAAATAGTCACTTAGAAAGCCCTGATTCGTGCAGATGCCCTTCGCCTAAACAGCCAAGGTTACTTATCATAAGACACCTGTTGACGAGCTTCATGCTTTCCTGCTGATATTTCACACAAAATCCATTTTACCATGAATAGCTAGATTTGTAAAGGGGGTTTAAGCTTTATTTTCACTGCCAGAAAGCTTTAGAACGAGGGTAAAGGTGCTTCCTAGGCCGTACTGGCTGCTGACTGTGATTTCCCCACCCAATTGATGGGCCAATTCACGCGCAATCGCAAGTCCTAAGCCATGACCACCTGTTTTCATGTTACGCGAAGTTTCTACACGATAAAGGCGTTTGAAAATATTCTCCAAGTCCTCTGGAGCAATGCCCTGCCCCTCATCCGTTACACTGATTGAAAGCTGGTTATTTTCCAGCTTAGCCACCACTTCCAGCTTGGTTCCTGGAGCAGAGTATTTAAAAGCGTTATTGACCAGATTCACCAATATACGAGAAAGTTTGGCATAATCTCCCTCAATCCGGGCAGACTCTGGGATTACCTGCAAATGGACATCTCGCTCTTCCTGCTCAATCAAGAACTGAAATTCGCTCATGCACTCAATCAAGAGCTGATCCAGAAAAATGCTGTCTTTGCTGGTCGTTTCGACCTGATTTCTAACTGTGTTTAGAGTCAAAAAATTCAACTCCTCAACCAGTTTATTGAGCCTTTCAGTCTGGCGTCCAATGGTTGCTAGATAATGGTCCTGTTCTCCTTCCTTGATAACCCCATCCAAAATCCCTTCTACCGTCGCTTGGATTGAAGTGATGGGGGTCTTGATATCATGCGATAGCTGGGCAATCATCAAGCCCTTTTCTCGTTCGCTTTCTTCCAAGGAATCAAAGGTCGCCTGCAAATCATGGGACATCTCATTGAAGGCTTGCCCTAACTGCTGAAATTCTACAGGTCCTTGAACCTCCAGATTTGATGAAAAGTCCTTGTCCGCTACCCGCTTTGCATGTTCCTTGAGTTTGCCCAACGACGTAAAGACCGGAGATAGGAGAAAGAGACTAATCCCAGCACCGATAAAACTAGCCACGAGAGTCATCCCCACTAGGAAATAAATTTCTCTTTCTTCAATTAACATTCGCTGGATAGCCCAAAAAACCACGATAATCGTTAGGAGTGTTGAAATGATATACCCCACTAAAATATAACTTTTTAATTTCATTAACTACCTCGTGCTTTCTCAATTTTGTAGCCCAAGCCCCAGACGGTTTTGATGGTAGGTGTTTCTGAACTAGCATGTTTAGCCAACTCCTGTCGAAGAGCATGAATATGAACATTCAAGGTATTGGTATCATCTACATAGTCTTCCTGCCAGACCTTTTCATAGAGGTCTGTCTTAGAAAAAACGCGCTCTGGATTGCTGGCTAAAAGCCATAGAAGTTCGAAGGATTTGACGGTCAAATCAAGCCCCACATCTCCGACTTGGACCTCATGACTACTGTGATTCATCCGTAAATCCCCGAGACTGACAACTTCTGACTCACCTCCACGATGAAGGCGACGCAAGATATTGTGGACACGCAAAACCAGTTCACGAGGGCTAAAGGGCTTGGCAATAAAGTCATCTGCCCCTAAGCTCAGGCCATAAATCTTGTCCTGCTCGCTAGTCTTAGCCGTGATAAAGAGAAAAGGCTGATCCGGAGATTGATACTGGACCTCGCTAATCAAGTCATAACCATCCATCCGAGGCATCATGATATCTGTAATAATCAAATCAATCGGTTTTCGCTTGAATATTTCTAGGGCCTCTACCCCATCATGGGCCACCAAAACCTGATATCCTGCCTGAACCAAATAACGTTGATGAATATCTGTGATTTCTACCTCGTCGTCAACGAGTAAAATTGTCTTTCCCATCTGTCTCTCCTTTGAAAAAAACAGTGCTATACCACAATAGTATAACACTATTTTAATCTCTTTACGAACATTCTAATCGATATCTGGATTTTTCAAATCCTAGATGGAAAGTCTGTAGCTAGACTAGTCATTTTCCTCTTTTTTAGCTTTCAAACCGAGACCACCTAACAGTCCTGCTAAGGCGAGTCCAAAGAATCCAAGAGTAGCCATTGATGTTTGGGCTTCACCAGTATATGGAAGCATGTCTTTTTTGTCTTTCATTTGATCAGCCATCATTGGACTTGATACCTTGTTATTAGATGCCATCTTGCCTTCATCAGACATTTTGCTTGAGGCTGCTGGAGCTTGATCTTGTTTCATGCTTGGTGTTGCCATAGGCTGGCTAGCATTCATGGTTTTGTCCTGCTCTTTGTTAGTCATCATCTTATCCTGGCTAGCAGCTGGCGTTTTAGATTTCATCTCATCTTGATTGGCACTTGGCATTTGAGCGTTCATCTTAGACGTATCTTGATGACTATTCATCATTGGAGCCGGCATAGCTACACCATTAGAAGATGGGACGAAGCCTGATTGCATCTGAGTAAGAGACTGATGTCCATTCAAGTTTACTGTCAAATCCTTAGTCGCTACAAGATTGCTCAAGTCTGCCTTGCCATCTTTGGCACCGTACACTTTGATAGTTGCCTTGTAGCTGTGAGTTCCATTTTGTTTCAAGAGGTCAAGCAATTCTTTATCAGATTTACCTTGAGTACCTGCCAAGTCTACTTCATAGAAGTAGAGGCCTTTGCCCAATTTCTCTACTGGTGGAAGAGCGGGGTTTTTAGCTGAACCGTTATCTGACCATGGAGCCTTGTCAGAAGCTTTCAAAATCAGACGAGTCAACATACCGTCACCTGCGAAGAATTCATATGGGATGACTTGGTTGACACCAGCTGTGAATGGGCCAGGGAAGTTGGCTTTATCTAGGTAAGTGGCTGGAACATCTACTGTGTCTTTAGTATTGTCAGCCACACCTTTTTGCACTTCAGCTGGGGTGGTCAAACCATTCAAGTTAACATCCAAATCTTTAGTCGCTACAAGGTTAGTCAAATCAGCCTTGCCATCTTTAGCACCGTACACTTTGATGGTAGCTTTATAGCTTTGAGTACCATTTTGTTTTAACAAATCAAGAAGCTCTTTATCTGATTTACCTTGAGTTCCTGCCAAATCTACTTCGTAGAAGTAAAGACCTTTGCCTAATTTTTCTACTGGTGGAAGAGCGGGGTTTTTAGCTGAGCCATTGTCTGACCATGGAGCCTTATCTGAGGCTTTCAAAATCAGACGAGTTAACATACCATCACCAGCGAAGAGTTCGTATGGAATAACTTGGTTAACACCGGCTGTGAATGGGCCTGGGAAGTTAGCCTTGTCCAAGTAAGTGGCTGGGACGTCTACTGTGTCTTTAGTATTGTCGGCCACACCTTTTTGCACTTCAGCTGGAGTGGTCAAGCCATTCAAGTTTACTGTCAAATCTTTTGTCGCTACGAGATTGCTCAAATCGGCCTTGCCATCTTTTGCGCCGTACACTTTGATAGTTGCTTTATAGCTTTGTGTGCCGTTTTGTTTCAAGAGGTCAAGCAACTCTTTATCTGATTTACCTTGGGTACCTGCCAAGTCCACTTCGTAGAAGTAGAGACCTTTGCCCAATTTTTCTACTGGTGGAAGAGCAGGATTTTTTGCTGAGCCATTGTCTGACCATGGGGCCTTGTCTGAGGCTTTCAAGATAAGGCGTGTTAACATACCGTCACCAGCGAAGAATTCATATGGAATGACTTGGTTAACACCGGCTGTGAATGGGCCTGGGAAGTTAGCTTTATCTAGGTAAGTGGCTGGAACGTCTACTGTGTCTTTAGTATTGTCAGCTACACCTTTTTGTACTTCAGCTGGAGTGGTTACTGGTTGAGCTTCACTTGCTTCACGGTCTTGTCCAGCAACTGTAGCCGCAGGACTTTCCACAGGTTTAACCGCATCTTCTGTTTGTTTCTTAGATTCTGGTTTTGCTTGCACTTCTTTTTTTGGAGCTACTGCTTGGTCTTTATCAGATACATCCGCTTTTTCTGGAGAGCTTGCAGTATCCAAGCTGGCTTTAGATGTTGATTCTGCCTGCTCTGAAGGAAGAGCTGTATCAACTGCTTCTTTGAGAACTTCTACTGGTAAGTCGCCCTTTTCACTCACCGAATCTGCGTCTGGCACTACTTGAGCAGGGGTTGGATTGGCCACATCGGCACGTGCAGAACTTGGTTGACCAACTAGGACAAAAAAGCCACTGGCCACAACAACTGAGGCAACACCGACACTGAGACGGCGAATAGACCAACGAGTATATCTTTGATTTGGATTGAATTTCATAGGATTCTCCTTAGAGTTTTTCTTTATTTGATGACTCTAGTATAATCTCCTAAAATTAAAAAGGATTAAGAAAAAGTTAAAATTTTTCTTAAATCCCTCTTATAAAATACTTATATTAATTTTTTTACGAATTTAATTCTGCTAAGTCATCTAGATACTGGTTGTTAATGACCGCCAAGATATAGGCATCTGCCTTCAAGAGGTCATTAGGCCCAAACTGGACATCCAGCGGTGAATTTTCTTGTTCACGAAATCCTAGGACATTGAGATTGTATTTACCACGTAGATCTAGCTGGCTCAAACTTTGACCTGCCCAAACACTCGGAATTTTCATCTCCACGATAGACACATTTTTATCCAGCTGGAAGACATCAACATTGTTATGAAAGAGAATGGTCTGTGCTAGGGACTGCCCCATTTCATACTCAGGCGAGATCACCGAGTCGGCACCGATTTTTTCCAGCACTTTCTTAGCTGTCTGGCTTTTGACCTTGACAATAACCCTTGGTACCCCCAAACTCTTACAGTGCATGACTGCAAGCACACTCGACTCTAGATTTTCCCCCGTTGCCACTACAACCGTATCACAGGTATCAATTCCTGCAGTTCTGAGGAGTTCCTCGTCTGTAATATCGCCAACTACTCCACGCGCCAAAACTGGCTCAAATTGATTGATGTGCTCTGCGTGGTCGTCAATAGCAATAATATTCATATCTTGCTTGGCGAGGGCCGTCAGGACACTACTCCCGAAAATCCCCAAGCCTAAAATTCCAATCGTACGATCTGACATCGTTCTTCCTTTCTTATCCAATACTAATATCTGCTTTCATATACTGAATCAAATCTTTCTTATCAGGCTGGTAGTCAGCTAGACTAACCAGCAAGGTCAAGGGACCGATACGGCCGATAAACATGAGCACCATAACAATGCTGAGAGCTAGCTTGCCCAATTCTGGTGTCAGATTTGCCGTTACCCCAACTGTCGCAAGGGCTGAAATGGTCTCAAACATGAGGTAGATAAATCGCGGTGTTCCTTCTGCTGTAATTCCCAACAACATCAAGCCCAACAAGAAGGTCATCAAAAAAATAATAAAGACACTAAAGGATTTTTGGACTGTTCGAGCCTCAATGGTTCTCTGCGCAACATTGGCATGAGGCAAGCCCAGCAATTCACTACGCGCAAAGACCAATAAGACAAAGAAAGTCGTAATCTTGAGCCCACCAGCCGTCCCGCCAGGCGCCCCACCCAGAAACATCTGTAGGATATAGATAAACAAGGTCACAGGCCGAGCTTGGGTGTAGTCAATAGAGGCAAAGCCAGCCGTTCTCATGCTGACGGTTTGGAAAAAGCTAACCAAAACTTTCTCTGGGACACTGAGATTGCCAATAGTGCCCGGATTTTGCCACTCCGTAAAGAGTGTAGATACTGTCCCAAACAGCAAAATCCCTGCAGTCAAGAAGAGGACTAGTTTGGTGTGGAAACGCAGACGGCGTTTTTTCTTCTTGTCAAACTGGGTTGCCAAGTCAAACCAAACCATAAAGCCAAGACCACCTGTGATAATCAAGCCAGCAATGACCAGATTGATCAAGGGATCTGTCTGAAAAGCCACTAAACTGCTACTGCCGAAATTATCAAAACCAGCATTACAAAAGGCTGAAATGGCTAAAAAGATAGAAGTAAAAATGCCTCGTCCCCAGCCGAACTCAGGAATAAAACGGAAACTTAACAGAAAGGCACCCAAGCCCTCCACCAGAAAAGTCGTCAAAAAGATGGATCGTATAAAAGCCCTCAACGACCGAGTCTCCCCGTAACTGAAGCTCTCCTGAATGGTTTCACGACTGCGAAGACTGAGCTTTTGCTTCCCCTGAATATAAAAGACCCCGATAAAGGTCATAAGCCCCAGACCACCAATCTGTATCAAGAACATACAAATCAACTGCCCCCAGACATTATAGGTAGTAGCCACTGGTTGCGTAAAAAGGCCAGTCACACAGACCATGGACACCGTCGTAAAGAGATGGTCAAAATAAGTGGCTTGAGAACCACTTACCTGAACAAAAGGCAAACTCAAAAGGAGAGAGCCTATAAAAATAACTCCAGCGAAACTTAAAAAAATCCGACGTGCTGGCGAAAGTCCACCAAAGACTCTTTCAAGTTTTTTCACAAATAATTTGAATAACATATATCCATTGTACCATAAAAAGAAGAAGAGTAGCTAGAACTTAGAGGCTATCTCAAGGCAGAGTTCCAAGGCCTTCTCGAAAGCTTCTGAACCCCAGTCACGACTATCGTACTGGTCCAAGTCTGCTAAGGAATCAGCTGTGAACAACAATTCTCCCCAGAGAACCCCACGCAGTTGGGCTACTGCCGCGAGCGCAGAACACTCCATCTCCACAACAGCACAGCCTTCTTCCTTGCGATAAGCCACCTTTTCAGCCGTTTCTCGGTAAAAACCATCTGTCGTCCAGGTCATGACTTCTTCATAAGGAATCCCTCTATCAACCAAAACTCGCTCAATGGCAGCAATAGCCTCTGGCTGCATTTCCATATAACGAGAAGGTGCCACATAGTGGTAACTGGCTCCTTCATCTCGCAGAGCGCGAACAGGGACTAGAAAGGCATTTTCTTCTATATCAGCCAGCACACCACAGGTTCCAGTGGAAATAATCTGCTCCACACCATAGCCAATCAACCAATCCATAAACTGGGCTGCTGGAGCTGAACCAACAGGAGCCTGAGCCAAACAAAGTTCCTCGTCCTTGTAGTTAACGACATAGACTGGATAGGTCTTGGTGGCTGAAACGAATTCGCCGACACAATCCGCCCCTACTTCCCTCGCATAGCGGTCAATCTCCTCACCTAAAAAAGCATAGACACACTTCTTGGGCAAATGCAAATCCAGCCCCTCGTGATCAGGCATGATAACCGCCTGAGGATTGTCATCAAACTCTAAAATAGGAATCGCATGTTTCTGAATCATAACCCACCTCCTCTAATTTTGTACTATTGTATCAAAAGCTGACGGAGTGTCAAGGAGGAAGCTGAGGAACTGAGGAGAAAAAATATCAGTATTCTTGGAATTCTCAACACTAAGTGATTTCATAAATCATAAGGAATTAGAGTAAACATCACAAACGTAGCCCCTCTGTAATTAAAATCTGCAGAGGGG
Source organism: Streptococcus sp. k-90 (assembly GCF_013277565.1). Taxonomy (GTDB): domain Bacteria; phylum Bacillota; class Bacilli; order Lactobacillales; family Streptococcaceae; genus Streptococcus. The sequence goes on from NZ_VMNE01000015.1 coordinate 24,682, forward strand.
GCGTTATATATTAGTAGTAGTTGTTGCTGATAACTGTCACCTTGAAAGAAAAGTATTTATGTCTTACTCTATCTAGAAGTTATTATCAAATTTTTAAAAGATCAACTTCCAAGATGATCATTCACTATAAAGACCTTCTAACTCCCTCTTTAAATATTCAGCCAGATGTTGATGAGCAAAGATGTCAGCATTCTGTTCCGCTGTAGGATTATAGTTTGTATTGGTATTTACATCATACACATAAATATCTCCGCTTTCTGATTGAACCCATTCTATAGCTGCCACATCAATATGAGCATTTTTAAGGAAGGCTTCATAAGCTTCTTTTTGAGATTCTGGTAGAGGTTCTGTAATTTGGAATTTTTCAGAAGTTTCCAGTTGTTCTGGCCTCTTACCGATTTGACAACCATCTGCTGGACAAAGTTGGAAACCATCTGAAGAATCAATTGAAACAGTATAAAGAAATTTCTGATTGATAAACTCTGAACGACGAATACGACCATCACTTGGTTTGATGTAGGCTTGTAACAAGGTAATCCCGTCTACTGAAGGTTCAAAAGTAGAACTATTAACATAATATTCAAGTTCCTCTTCATTTTGGAAAAGTTGAACTCCTAATCCTTTTCCTGCTCTATTATGCTTGGTAATCAAAGGATAGATATTCAATTTTCTTGCTGCTTCAATAATATTTTCCGGTCCCAAAACAGCAACTGTTGCTGGAGTCTCAATACCAGATTCATTTAATTTCAAATATTGTTTCACCTTACTGATTTCTAGGTTAACGGCTCCAGTTCCATTAACTACTTTACGTCCATGAGCCTCTAGCCAAGTAAGCACCTGCTCCGTAAACTCTGGTGCATAGCGATGTCCTCTCGTATGAGAAGATGCGGACATCCTATTATAGAAAATCCCTTGTGGAGGCGGACTTTGAAGATCTAATATCCCACTCGATAAATCCCATAGTTCATAAGGTACTTGTATTTTTTCTAACCATTTTACTAAATGCTGTGTCCATTCAATATTTTCATGAATCACATAAACTTTTGCGTTACTCATAACTCATATCTCCTTTAAGAAAAATTAACTGACAATTGATGTTGCTTGTCTTCTTCTAAACTATAACCTTCTGTTTTTTCAATGACACTGACTGTTAAGATTTGACCCAAAACATTAATCATTGTACGGCCAGCATTTACAAAGAAATCAACTGCAAAAATCAAGGCCACTCCTTCTGCTGGCAATCCAAGCTGGGGTGCTGCTGCCAACAAAACTACGATAGCTCCTGATGGAACAGTAGCTGCAGTTTTCCCAATCAAGGTCAAAAGTAAAACTGTAAATAAGAGGCTTGATAATGAAAATTGGATACCGTAGGCATGTGCGATAAAAATAGTAGCTACTGAAAAATAGACAGCTGCTCCTTCTAGATTAAAGGTATATCCTAAAGGGATAACCAAATCAATCGTATTCTCATCATGTCCCTGTTTCTTTAAATCCTTCAATAAGGACGGCAACACAACACTCGAACTACCTGAAATAAATGCTAGAGTCAAGAGGCTCCAATTTTCACGAAAAGCAGTCAAATATGGAACTTTAAAGATAGAGGCAATCAGAGGGAAAATAACTAAAATGAGAACTCCATAAGCCAAATAAGTTCCGATAACAAATTGACCAAGTCCAACTAACTTATCAATTCCTGTACTAGCGACATCTTTTGCAATAAAGCCAAAGATTCCGATAGGAGATAATTTTACAATAACAGTTACAATTTTATAAATAGCTTCAATCCAGATCTGGAAACCTTCAAGAATTTTTTTGGTTTTATCACTCTTCAAACTACCAATTCCATAACCAAGAAAAATAGCAAAAACAATAATTGGAAGAAGAGATCCTTCTGAAATTGACTTCACAATATTTGAAGGAATAAAACCAAGTAAAAACTCACTCAATTGGACATTATTAGCCATCCCATCAATATTACCACCAGTTTGGCCAATATTCACACCTTGTCCAAATCCCAAATAATAACTAGAAAATACAAATAATAAAGTAATCACAGTTGTAACAGCAAAAAAGTAGAGTAAGGTCTTCGTTAAAATTTTACCAAACGATTTTTTTCCAATAACACTAGCCACTGCAACTACTATAATTGGAAATATCAGTGGAATAATGACCATGTTCACCAATTTAATAAACGCTTGTCCTAGAAATTGATAAAAATCTGCAAATTGTGGCCAGATTACTGCAAAAATAACACCTAAAATCAAAGCTAGCAATAATTGCAAACCGAGTGAAAGTTTTGACCATAAATTAACTAATTTCATAAAATAACCCCTTTGCTTTTATTTGCTAATTATTCTACTACGAATCTTCTAGCTTGACTAATATATATTTTCTATTGTGACCATAAAAAAGATTTATGATAATATATCAAAGTGTCGTCATATCTATTTTGCTATCGATTATGAATTTTTTATGTTAGACAAACACCACCATCTAAACTACTCAACTGTATGGAGCAATTCCATAATGATAAAGAAGAGTGACTTCAAGTATCAAACCTACAAAAAGAGGCTGAGTAAAACGTCTTTGAAATCAGAAAAACGCATAATATCAGGTAATGAATGAACAGCCTTGATATTATGCGTTTTATTGTTGAAAGATTTACTTCATTTTTCCTGAAATTGAGTTTTTCCCAACCTCTCCTACTTCTATTTTAACAGGTATCTCCTTAATCACGCGCGCGGGATTACCCGCTAGGACAACATTGCCGCCGAAGGACTTGGTGATTACAGCCTGTCTATCTTGCTAAGCGAATACGAGTCACAATTCCATCTGGGTCTGTGATTTCCAGCTGGCTAGATGTCAGCCACTTGATTGGGGTAGCAACTGCTTGTGCTCGCTGCACAATCGTTAACAATTCTTCTTTACGAGCGACCTCAATGACATAGTAGGATAAACCTGGCAAGCCTTGCTTACGCGGAGCTAGGCCTTTTCCTCCCCATTCGTTGACTGCTAAATGATGATGGTAGTTCCCAGCTGCAATCCAACTAGCGCTAGGCACACTGAATTTATCCTCTAACCCTAACACCTTTTGATAAAACTGGCTGGACTTTCGACTATCCTTGACGGAAAGATGAATATGCCCCATTCTCGTGCCTTCTGCTAGGATAAAGGGCTCTACTCTTTCCCCCAACTCATAAACGTCCTGCGCTGCAAGAGCCTCCGTCACTCCGATAATGCGTCCATCTTCTCGAATATCCCATGTGGAAACCGGCTTATCTCGATAGAGTTCAATGCCATTTCCCTCCAAATCCTCCAAGTAAAGAGCCTCACTGTAACCGTGGTCTGCACCGCCGACAAGAGGAATCTGTAAATCTGTCAGGTGTTTCAAGACATCAGCCAAAGCCTTTCGTGTCGGCAAGAGAATAGCCAGATGGTAAAGACCATAATGTTCTCTTACTTCTCCACTCTCTTGTGCTTGAATCAGCTGTACCAAGGCTTTTCCACCAAGTCCCAGAATGACCTCTGTCTCAGTTTGAGATAAGATTTCTAAACCAATAATTTGCTGATAAAAGGCTGTTTGACTTGCCAAGTCCTTTACATTTAAAACTGCCTCTGCTAAATAAATGTGGCTCTTGTATTCATAGGTCATAAATGGTTCTCTTTTCTGGTTGTAATTGTTTTTGTTACAACTATTATATAATATCCATCAAGAAAGTCAAGTCAGACAACTTGAAGCCTCTATTCTAACAAAAAGAGGCCAATGTGTACCATCAACCTCTTTCTTATCGTTCATTCTTTTTGCTAAGTAAGATGAATACTTTACCTATGACTTACTATCTTCAGCCTAGTTTACCCATTCACCATTACCATTTACACGATAACCATCTGGTGTTGTTGTGTTCACAGCCAAAGCTCCTGAACCATATGCATAGTACCAGTATTGACCAACTTTAAACCAACCTGTCTTCATTATACCTGATTGATCAAGATAATACCAAGTACCATTTTCCTTATACCAGCCTGTCTTCATAGCTCCTGAACCATCAAAATAGAACCATCTGCTACCATCTGTTCCCCAGCCTGTAAACATCGCGCCAGAACTATCAAGGAAATACCATGCTCCATCAACTTCTACAAATCCAGTCTGCATGACACCTAAATCATTCAAGTAGTACCATTTACCACCTGTTTTCACCCAGCCTGTCTTCACATCACCAGACTCATAAAAATACCATTTTCCATTAGACTTCACCCAACCAGACTGACTAGATGTAGATGTTCTAAAATCTTTCAGCGGTTTTTCTACAACCGTAGCTTTACTTTTAACTGTTGAAAGGTTTGATGCAGTCACTTCTGTATACTGAATAGCAGAACCATATCCACCAGCCAATTCCTCTGAAGAAGCATCATCACCTAAAGCTATAGAAATCGTTGCCACTTTCTGAGAACTAGCTGCATTTCTAAAAGCCGCGAGACCCACATAGGTAAATTTAGAATTGATCAGAACCTCATAATAACCTGTAAATTCTTTAGATGTTCCACCCTTCTTTTTCGCTACATAATTCGCCTTTTCAGCATGCCAGTTTTCAATTGCTTTTAGAAAACCTTCATAGTTCACATCTAAAGCTTCTCCTCTTATATTATTACTAGATGGAAAAGCAGTCCAGATTTCTTTCGTAGAAAGACGCTCAGGTTTCAGAGTTACTGACACCTCAGTAGCGCGTACAAAAGCAGTTTTCTCAAGATCAGTAGACCATTTGATAGGGACATACTTATCTACCAAACCTTCATCAGCTGCTTCCTTACGAATCTTATTAATCGCATCCAAAATAGCTTGTTTATCTGGGGTTAAAAATTCTCCCTTAATCCCAACTAAAACATTGCCACTAGAAGGATTTAACACTTCTGAACTCAAAACATTTTCATTTCTACCATCAGCAGATTGTGTTGCCACCAATCTGTCATTAGCAAAAACATCAGTTGTCAAAACTGCTCCAGCCAAGGTCAAAGCCAAGGCGCTAGCAAATACAATTTTCTTCATCTTTTTCTCCTTTTATCCTCTAGATAGGACAGGTATTTTCACTATTAGATTATATCATATTCCCCTACTATTTGCCCATTTCTACTAATGTCATGAGGTAAATAAAACTCACCCCGAAAAGTAGAATCTTCATCCTTTATTTCACAACAAGTTCATAACGTGTCTTACTTGTGAAAGTTTGACCGGCTTTGAGAATGACTTGGTCTTTGAGGTCACTGTGAATAGCATCTGGTAAAGCTTGCGCTTCAAGGGCAATCCCATTGTGCTGTACCATTGGTCGACCTCCTATGATGACACTTTCATCCACAAAGTTTGCTGTATAGACAACAAAACAAGGAGCCTCTGTCTTGAAGAGCAGGAAGCGACCTGAATTTTGGTCATAAAGGAATCCAGCATTGTCATGACCTGCAGGAAGGGCAAATGGATGATCCAAACCAGATACCAGTTGGATTTGCTCATCTTCTTCTGCAAAGATGTCTTTCAACAAGGCACCATTGTAGATGTGTTTTACTACGTCACGATTGGCATCTGGAGTTTTGGCCGGAACACCGTCGGGAGCGATTGGATAAATGCCCTCAGTATTTAGCTGGAAGACATGGCGGTCAATCGTCTGCGTGAAATCACCAGACAAGTTAAAATAGCTGTGGTTAGTTGGATTGACCAGCGTATCTTGATCAGTTGTTACTTTATAGCTAACCTCGTAAGCTCCATTTTCTTCTAAGTGATAACTGATCCAAATCTTAAGATTTCCAGGAAATCCTCCTGTCCCATCTGTACGCTCTGTGTAGAGAGTCAAGCCATGGTCGCTCACTTCAACTAGTTCAAACAAGCTAGAATCCCAACCTGTTGAACCACTGTGATTACAGTTGCTAGCATTGTTGACCTCAAGGTCATAGGTCTTGCCATTAAGCTCAAAGGTCGCACCTGCGATACGACCTGCCACAGGACCTACACTTGCTCCATGCTTGGGACTATTGCCTACATAACTATTAAAGTCATCAAATCCCAAGATAACATTGGCAAAATTTCCAGCCTTGTCAGGTGCGACATAGCGCAAGATGGTCGCACCATAAGTCATAACCTCAAGTTGGTAGCCACCGTCAGTCTCAAAACGATAAGCCAAGACATCTTGTCCCTCAACATTTCCAAATACATGCTCTGTGTATGATTTCATTCTCTTCTCCTTTTACTATTTCTCTCAAGCAAACAAACCATAGAAAGCGCCTTGACAATCTATGGTTTATCTGATGATTTACAAATCCTCTTTCAAGAATTCATAAACACTGTCTTACTTTTGATATTCGTGGATGATAACACCTTGTACCACACGGTTTACTGTACCTGTAGGAGACGGTGTATCTGGTTTATTTTCTACCTTGAGTGAAGTCAATAGGGCAAAGAGTTGAGCATAAACGATGTAAGGGAAGACACGGTAAATATCATTCAAGACACCGCCACAACCAAGGGCAACTTCTTTGACATTTTCAAGACCAAAGGCTTGATCACTCAAAAGCACAACACAACGAGCAATCTGGTCACCCGCAACTTCACGAACCAAGTCCAAGTCGTACTTGCGAGTGTAGTCTGTTGTTGTACCAAAGACCAAAACAACTGTATCTTCGTTGATAAGAGATTTTGGACCGTGACGGAAGCCGACTGGACTTTCATACATGGTCGCAACTTGACCAGCTGTCAATTCCAAAATCTTGAGCTGAGCTTCATGAGCAAGACCGAAGAAAGGACCAGCGCCTAGATAAATGACGCGGTTAAAGTCTAAATCAACAAGCTCTTTAACATCTTCTGCCTTGTCTAGAATTTTACGGGCAAGACTAGATATAACTTCAAAACGTTCAGCTTTCACAGCAAATTCTGTAGGATCAAAGACCAAGAGAGCTGTTAACATCATAGACGTAAAGCTAGAAGTCATGGCAAAGCCAGCATCATTAGAAGCAGCTGGTTGCAAAAGCAAGAGATTACGGTCATCTCCATGAGCTTGAAGAGCCAATTTACCATCTGCCGCACAAGTAATCGTCACTTGATAAAGCTCATCCACCAAGGCTTTTGCCAAATCAACAGTCGCCACACTTTCAGGCGAGTTCCCACTACGAGCAAAAGATACAAGGACAGTCGCCACATCTTTTTTCAAGTAAGTTTCTGGATTGGCAACGATATCTGTTGTCGCAATAGCATTGAAATTCCATTTGCGTTCGTCATAAACTTCCTTAAAGTAAGGTGCCAAGGTATCTCCCACATAAGCAGAAGTCCCAGCACCTGTCAAGATAACCTTGATATAGTCATGTTTATCAGCAATTCCTTGTAGGAAGGCTGCAATTTCTTCACGCTTTGCTTGATAAGATTCAAAAGCTTCTTTCCATACATCAGGCTGTTGGTAGATTTCACGTGTAGTGATTTCTGCACCCAACTCGAGTAAGTCTTCTTTTGTATAATGTAGCATTGAGTTCCTCTTTTTCTATTAAAGATGGGAATGGGAGTAAGCCCCATTCCCATGTATATTCTATATAAAATGTTCTAACGATTTTCACGTTGTCACATCTTATTGAATCGAGTTCCAACTAAAATCTTTGGGAAAAAGACCGATTATCGTCGGAGCATCGCTCCATCCTCCTATCACCTATTTTCCCTGTGATTTTCACGTTGTCACATCTTATTCATCTTCGTCATCATCGAAGCCCGCTAACAGGTCATTGACTTTCACGATGCTTTCTGCAGCACGGCTCTTATAGTCCGCATCTGCGCCTGTAAGACTCGCATTGATAAATTCAATCACCATTGGAAGATTCATCCCTGCGTAAAGGTCAATATCACGACCTTCCATAATCAAACGACTTACCACGTTACATGGTGTTCCACCGAGAAGATCCGCAAAGACTAGGAAATCATCCAATCCTTCAATAGCAGCTTCAAATTTTGCAGTAAATTCTTCTGGGCCATCTTCTGGAAGAAGAGCCACTGCATGAATATTGTCTTGTGGACCCATGATCATTTCTGTGCTACCTTTAAGCTCTTCACAGAAACGACCATGACTCACCAAAATTAATGATTTAGCCATAAATTATGCGCCCATTCCAAGTACAAATTTACCAAAGGCAGAAAGAGCCAAAGCAAGTACGATAATAATACCGATAGCTTTAGTAGAGTTCATACCTTTCTTACCAAGCAACCAGAAGATAAAGGCAGTAAAGATTGCTGGAAGCAAGCGTGGGAAGATTGAGTTCAAGATATCTTGGAAGTCAATCATCTTCTCACCGATTGCCCATTTGTAAGAAATTTCAAAGTTGATCATTGTTGCTACAAGAGCACCCATCATGAAGACACCAAGTACAGATGCAGCGTCAATCAAAGCTGTCAAGGTACTTTGCATGTTGTTGATAAGGTTAACCCCTTCTTTGTAGGCAAATTCCAACTGTTTCCAACGGAAGATGTCATACGCTACTGCAACTGCGATCCAAAGGAAGATTCCCCATGGTTGGCCAGCGATAGCCATAGTTGCTGCGATAGATCCCATGATAGCAGGTACAAGTGAACCAAAAATTGTATCTCCAAGAGGAGCGAATGGTCCCATCAAACCTGTCTTGATACCATTAACGGCATCTTTTGAACCTACACCATCTTTTTCTTCCATGGCAAGATCAAAACCAGCGATGATTGTGTGGAAGAATGGTGAAGTATTGAAGAATTGAGTATGAACTTTCATCATTTCTTTCAATTCAGGAGTTCCATCCCCATACATTTTACGCAATTGAGGTAAGATCATGTAAAGGTAACCAGAAGCTTGCATACGTTCGTAGTTCCAACCCAATTGGAAAGTAAACAAGCTACGTTTGTTGATTTGATTAAAATCTTCTTTTGTAAGTTTGTAATTAGAATTCGTCATCTTCGATTTCCCCACTTTCTGATGGTGTAGAAGGTGCTGCTACAGCTACTTTTTGGCTATTTTTGAAGTGAAGCACTGCAAGGAAGATACCTACGATAGAGATACCAATCATAGACAATCCTTTGAAGTTGTTCACGAAGCCAATTTTTTCAGCAACATCTTTCGGTAGAGTACCTACGATACCAGCAACAGCGCCACCAAGACCTGTTACATATGAGTAAAGAACAGTCAACATAGCTGTCAAACCAAATCCCATTGCAAGGTAGTGAAGGTTACGTTTAACTGGAAGGTAACGAAGCAAGATTGCAAATCCAAGACCTGGAAGCATACGTCCTGCGAGTGTCAAACCATCTGCAACCCATTTATATGCTTCAACTAAGTCTACCACTGATTGTACGAAGGCACCACCAAAGGCAAGCGCGAAGAAGACTGGAAGGGCACGAGATAAAGCCCAAGGAATCGCACCAAGTAAGTAGTTACGTTCGATTCCTTTGTAGTCAAAGCGTTCGATTGCAGCATCCACACGGTGAGCGAAGAAGGTAGTAGTCATACGTCCAAGAACGTCGAAGTAAGTCAAGAGAGCTGCTACTGGCACAGCGATTGTTGTAATCGCAAGTGCTGTATCAATTCCTTGTGAAACAGAGAAGGCTGTCGCAAGAACCGCACCAGAAGTTGCGTCAATACGAGAAGCACCACCGAAGGTACCAACCCCAAGAACGAACAGTTGCAAGTTACCACCGATAAGCAGACCAGTAGTCACATCTCCCATAATTAAACCAGTAATAAAACCAGCAAATACAGGGGAACCTGCAGATGAAACGATCGTCAACTCATCACAGATTTGATAAGCTGAGTACAAAGTGAGAAGTAAAATTTGCCACCATTGTATCATAACAATGACCTCCTAAAAATTTTTTCCTATTTTAATAAGCTCAAAAAGTCTGAAATTGGATCATTTGGAACCATTTGAGCAGTTAATTTAACACCTTTTTCTGCTAGTTTGTGGAAATCTTCCACATCCTTGTCTACTACGTTGATAGAACGTGTAATAGAACGAGTTTCTGGTGTTTGAGACATATTCCCAACATTAAGGGTTTCAAGTGGTACACCTGCTTCTACCAAACCAAGGAAACGGTCTGGTTTACGAGCCACGATAAAGAGACGTTGGCTATCGTATTTTCCAGCAAGAATATTGGCTGCCGCTTTTTCAATTGGCAAAATACTCAATTTCACACCTGGTGGTGTCGCAAGTTTCAAACCACTCTTTTCAACATCGTTGTTGACAACTTCGTCGTCTACAACCATAATACGTGAAACATTTAGTTTCCCTGCCCAAAGATTGGCTACTTGTCCGTGGATCAAACGTCCATCGATACGGCATCCTACAATTGTCATAAATTTTCCCCCTTTATATGTTTTAGTGTAGGTTTACGAGTTAAATGAATCTCTTCTTTATATTCACCCTCTGTCTCAAAGATAATGATGCGGTTGGCACCCTCCTTAAGATAGCTATGAGGGATATAAAGCGAGAGGGTTGGGCCGACGTTCCAAAAACGTCCTAGATTCTGCCCATTGACAAAGGCAACTCCCTTACCAAACTCAGATAAGTCTAGGTAAGTATCTTTTGGCTCTTGGACTGTAAAGTCATAAGCGTAAAAGGCTGGTTGTCCTTCTGCCCATCCTTTTGAAAAATCAATTTTCTCAGGATTATCTAGTGGAAGTGGATAGTGTTTCCAGTTTAGTAAGAAGTGCAAATCCTTACAAACCCCTGTCCGAATTCCCTTACGTTGCGTATCTGCTAAGAACTTATGTCCATAGTTGACACGCCCCATATTTTCTACCAAGATATCCAATCTAGACAGCGCTTTCTCTTCACCTTGATAAAAAATATCTTCCCCAATTTCTGTCTGATATTGGGTTTCAACCCACTGACCATCGACATAAAGCTGGGCCCTATCTCGACCGTCAATGATACGAAGTCTTTCTTCTTCTGCATCCCAGTTTGTTTCTGTTCGATAGAGTAGGTAGCCGTAACTTTGTCCCAATTCCTCCATCTTTTTAGGATAGAGACTTTCTACAGGACTTGACAGACTATCCAAGGTTTCAAACAAGGAAACTTTTTCAACTAGTGGAATAGCATCCAACTCCATACTCTCTTTGTAAAGTGGTTCTAACTGCGGATACTCTGGGAAATGTGTCGCCATCATCTTCTTGACTGCCAGATATTTGGCAGTTGGATTTCCTTCTTCATCAAGAAGAGCATCGTAATCATATGATGTAACTTGTGGCAAGTCCAAAGTCCCTCGAGCCGAGCAACCATTCATGAAGCCAAAGTTTGTACCACCATGGAACATGTAAAGATTGATAGAGCCTTGCTCCAATACCTCACGAACAGCTTCTGCTAATTCTTTCGGATCCCGTGTGATAATCGGTTCTTTCCAACGATTAAACCAACCATCCCAGAACTCCATACACATAAGTGGCCATTTCTTGCCATGCTCATCAAAGAATTCCTGCATCTGTGAAAAGTTGTAAGGTGCCTTAGAACCAAAATTCCCTGTTACAAAGAGATCATCTTCGATTAAGGTTCCAGCTTTCAGAGTAGCTCGCCATGGACCATCTGATGTAAATAGGGGACAGGTTACGCCACGCTCCTCCATCAGCTGTCGAATTGCTCTCAGGTAAGCCTTGTCTTCTCCATAAGAACCATACTCATTTTCAACCTGCATCATGAGGATATTGCCACCATTGTCCAATAAATGTGGAACCAACCGTGCCAAGAGCTGATCATAGTAGCGACCAACAGCCTCAATATAGGCTGGGTCTGAGGAACGAATCCTCATATCTTTGGTTAAGAGCCAAGCCGGTAAACCACCAAATTCCCACTCCGCACAGATAAATGGTGACGGACGTACAATAGCATAGAGGCCTAAATCTTGTGCTGTTTGGAGAAATTTCTCCAAATCCAGAGCTCCTTCAAAGTTAAACTCACCCTCACTCGGTTCGTGTAGATTCCAAGCAACGTAAGTCTCTACCGTATTAAAACCAAGAGCCTTCAAGTTATAGAGAGAATGATACCAATCTTCTGGCGGAATCCTAAAATAATGAATGGCGCCGGACAAAATCTTGAACGGTTTCCCATCTAAATAGAAATCGTCCCTAATCTCAAATCGTGTCATGTTATTACCTTCTGACAATTAAAGTTCACGCTTTCATTTGTTGATATAGTAAATATATCTCAATATCCTGCATTTGTCAATAGGTTTTCACAATTTTTTTCATTTTTTACCAACTTTTACACAAAAAACTTATAAAGATATAGATTTTACAGACAGATAGCTTCAAGTAGCTAGCATGTATAAAAATGTATAAAATCTCCTTTTTTATATGTAAATTAACCTTATAGTCTATTATTCTAATTTTTTTATTCAAAAGACTACTATTCTTTCCGTTTTTATGGTAAAATCTTTAACGGAGAAGGAAAATCGAGGTGAAATTATGGCAATTCCAAAATATCAATATATAAAAGATGAATTAAAGAACAAAATCATCTCTGGGCAATTTGCAAGTGGAGATAAATTTTACACTGAAGCTGAATTGATTGCAATGTATGATGTTAGTTCTATCACAGTTGTCCGTGCCTTAAACGACCTTGCCAAAGATGGTTATATTGTCCGCCAACAAGGAAAGGGTACATTCGTTTCACGCGCACGCAAACACAAACTCGTAGAGTTTTCAGATGTAGAAGTTTTTGAAACTAAAGATGATAAGGTGACCGTCCTTTCTATTGAACGCGGAAATAAACTAAACTACTTGGAAAAACTTGGATTACGTGGTGATCAGTTCTACTACAAGATTGAACGTGTCCGCGAAACAAATGGTGTCGCATACATCTACCACACATCATATATCCCAGAACAATACATCAACGCAAATTATCCAAATCTTGAATATTATAGTTCTATCTATAACCGTTTCAAATCAGATTACCACATTCACATGAATGATGAACATTTTGAAGAAATCAATGAAATAGCATTTCCAACTCCAGAACATGCGGCTTCGGTCCTCGGAGTCGATGAGCAATTCCCAACCGTTTTACAAACCAAGACTACTAAGCTAGAGTCTACTGGTCAAGTTCTCGCATACAGCGAAACTTATAAACGAGCGGATTATTACAAAATCAAATTCATTTCATGTGACCGTGATCACTAAGAAGAAAGCCTGAGCCTTGCTTGGGCTTTTTTCTATACATATTATACCACAATAAAAAGAAAACGCTTACTTTTTTGTATAGCCTTCTATATTTTGTAGAATATTTTATAGAAATAAGATCGAATTACACTACCTATAGATATGTTAATAAATAGAATTGTATGCTTAATTTTTATTAGTTTTTATACTTATTATAGTTTTAAAGTAATCCTACTTGACTCCTGTTAACGTAACAAATAAAATAAAATTGTTGAATTGTGTAAACGTTATCAATATTAAAATGCAATCAGGAGGTTTTGCAATGAAACATGAAAAACAACAGCGTTTTTCCATTCGTAAATATGCTGTAGGAGCTGCTTCTGTTCTAATTGGATTTGCTTTCCAAGCGCAGGCTGTTGCAGCCGATGGAGTTACTCCCACTACTACGGAAAACCAACCGACCATCCATACGGTTTCCGATTCCCCTCAAGCATCTGAAAATCTGACTACTGAGGAAACACCTAAAGCAGAGATTCAACCAGAAGCTTCAAAAACTGTGGAAGCAGAAACTCCATCTACTGATAAGCTAGCGAATCTTCCAAAAACAGAAGAAAAACCGCAAGCGCAAGAGGAAGTGAGTTCAACTCCTAGTAAGAAAGAAGAAGTAGCAACTCCAACTTCTGCTGAAAAAGAAATTTCTGATAAAAAGTCAGAGGATCTTAGTCCTAAAAAGGAAGAGCTAAAAGATGCTGATTCTAAAGAGTCTAACATAGTTAAGACTGATAAGTCAGAAGCTGACAAGGATAAACCAGCGAAAAAAGATGAGACGAAAGCAGAAGCTGATAAACCAGCAACAGAGACAGGAAAGGAACGCGCTGCAACTCAAAATGAAAAATTAGCTAAACGAAAAATCGTTTCAATTGACGCTGGACGTAAATATTTCTCACCTGAGCAGCTCAAAGAAATTATCGATAAGGCGAAAGAATATGGTTATACAGACCTCCATCTCTTAGTAGGTAACGATGGACTCCGTTTCATGCTGGATGATATGTCTATGAAAGTGGGCGATAAAACCTACTCAAGTGATGATGTCAAACGCGCTATTGAACATGGAACAAACTCTTATTACAATGATCCAAATGGTAACCATCTAACTGAAAGTCAGATGACAGATTTGATTAATTATGCCAAAGACAAGGGTATTGGAGTGATTCCAACTGTCAATAGTCCTGGACATATGGATGCCATTCTCAATGCCATGAAAGAACTGGGTATTGAAAATCCTAACTTTGATTATTTTGGTAAAAAATCTGAACGAACTGTTGACTTAAATAATAAACAAGCAGTTGAGTTTACAAAAACTCTGATTGACAAATACGCTAACTACTTCTCTAACAAATCTGAAATCTTCAATATTGGACTAGATGAATACGCCAATGATGCAACAAATGCTAAAGGTTGGAGTGTGCTTCAAGCTGATAAATATTATCCAAATGAAGGTTACCCTGAAAAAGGATATGAAAAATTTATCTCTTATGCCAATGACTTAGCCCGAATCGTAAAATCACACGGTCTCAAACCAATGGCCTTCAACGATGGTATCTACTATAATAGCGATACAAGCTTTGGTAGTTTTGACAAAGATATTATCGTTTCAATGTGGACTGGTGGTTGGGGGGGCTACGATGTTGCTTCTTCTAAACTACTAGCTGAAAAAGGTCACCCAATCCTTAATACCAACGATGCTTGGTACTACGTTCTTGGACGAAATGCTGATGGCCAAGGTTGGTACAATCTTGATCAAGGTTTGAACGGTATTAAGAGCACACCAATTACTTCAGTTCCAAAAACTGAAGGAGCTGATATCCCTATCATCGGTGGTATGGTAGCTGCTTGGGCTGATACTCCATCTGCTCGCTACTCTCCATCTCGTCTCTTTAAGCTCATGCGTCATTTTGCAAATGCCAATGCTGAATACTTCGCTGCAGACTACCAGTCTGCTGAACAAGCACTAAACGAGGTACCAAAAGACCTGAATCGTTATACTGCAGAAAGCGTTAATGCGGTCAAAGAAGCTGAAAAAGCAATCCGTTCACTGGATAGCAATCTCAGCCGTGCTCAACAAGACACGATTGACCAAGCAATCGCAAAACTTCAAGAAGCTGTTAGTCAGCTAATCTTCACCCCAGAAGCTCAAAAAGAGGAAGATGCTAAACGAGAACTTGAAAAACTTAATAAGAATAAAGTCATTTCCATCGATGCAGGTCGTAAATACTTCTCTTTAGATCGACTCAAACGCATCGTAGACAAGGCGAGCGAGCTCGGCTATTCTGATGCCCATCTCCTTCTAGGAAATGATGGTCTTCGTTTCCTACTCGATGATATGACCATTACTGCCAACGGAAAAACTTATGCTAGTGATGACGTTAAAAAAGCTATTATCGAAGGAACGAAAGCTTACTACGACGATCCAAACGGTACTGCGTTGACACAGGCAGAAGTGACAGAGCTTGTTCAATACGCTAAGGAAAAAGGTATTGGTCTAATTCCCGCTATCAATAGTCCTGGACATATGGATGCCATGCTGGTTGCTATGGAAAAACTTGGCATCAAGAATCCTCAAGCCAACTTTGATAAGGTCTCAAAAACAACCATGGACCTTGAAAATCAAGAAGCTCTTAACTTTACCAAAGCCCTTATCGGTAAATACATGGATTACTTTGCTGATAAATCAAAGATTTTCAACTATGGTACAGATGAATATGCCAATGATGCGACCAACGCCCAAGGTTGGTACTACCTCAAATGGTATGGACTCTATAACAAGTTCGCAGACTATTCTAACAGTCTAGCTACTATGGCTAAGGAAAGAGGGCTACAACCAATGGCCTTCAACGATGGCTTCTACTATGAGGACAAGGACGATGTTCAGTTTGACAAAGATGTCTTGATTTCTTACTGGTCTAAAGGATGGTGGGGCTACAATCTTGCATCACCTCAATACCTCGCAAGCAAGGGCTATAAGTTCCTTAATACCAACGGAGATTGGTACTATGTTATAGGAAATCACAAACAAGATGAAGCCTACCCTCTTTCAAAAGCAGTTGAAAATTCTGGTAAAGTTCCATTCAATCAACTTGCTTCTACCAAATATCCTGAAGTAGACCTTCCAACAGTCGGAAGTATGCTTGCTATCTGGGCAGATAAACCAAGCGCTGAATACAAGGAAGAGGAAATCTTTGAACTTATGACTGCCTTTGCAGACCACAACAAAGACTACTTCCGTGCTAATTATAATGCTCTCCGCGAAGAATTAACTAAAATTCCGACTAACTTAGACGGATACAGTACAGAAAGCCTAGCCGCACTCAAGTCAGCAAAAGATGGACTCAACCTTAACCTCAACCGCAGCAAACAAGCTGAACTAGACGCACTAGTAGATAAACTAAAGACTGCCCTTAAAGGTCTGAAACCAGCTGCCACTCACTTAGGAAGCCTAGATGAAAATGAACTGGCTGCTAACGTTGAAAACCGACCAGAACTTCTTGTGAAGACAGAAGAAATCCCGTTTGAAGTTATCAAGAAAGACAATTCAAATCTCCCAGCTGGACAAGAAAAAGTTGTCAAAGCTGGAGTTCTAGGTGAACGTACTTCTTACGTATCTGTTCTTACAGAAAATGGGAAATCAACAGAAACCGTTCTTGATAGCCAGGTAACCAAAGAAGCTGTGAACCAAGTTGTCGAAGTTGGTGCTCCTGTAACTCACAAGGGTGATGAAAATGGTCTTGCAGCAACTAGTGATGCAAAACCTAGACTAGATATCCAAGAGGAAGAAATTCCATTTACAACCATCACTCGTGAAACTGATCAATTGCCTAAAGGACAATCCCGTGTCGTAACAGAAGGTGTAAACGGTCGTATAAGTCACTTCTATTCTGTAACTACGGCTGCAGACGGAACTGAAGTTAGAACATTGGTTACCAGTGTCGTAGCGCAGGAAGCTGTTACACAAGTAGTCGAAGTCGGAACTCTGGTAACACATGTAGGCAATGAAAACGGACAAGCCGCTGTCAAAGAAGAAAAACCAGCACAAGAAATCCCAAGTGTGCCAACTCCTGCGGCAGAAGAAAAATCAGTACTAGAGATTCCAGGCAAATCGGCTCCAACAACTGTTCCTGCTGAGGAAAACAAAGCTCTTCCTCAAGGTCCAGCTCCTGTGGCAACAGAGAAAAAACTTCCTGAAACAGGAAGTCACCATTCTGCAGGACTAGTAGTCGCAGGACTCATGACCACACTAGCAGCCTACGGACTCACTAAAAGAAAAGAAGACTGAGTCTTTTCGATAAACAATAAACAGCAAGATTGTGAACCTCGCTGTTTATTTTTTAATTAATCACCAAGTCCAAGACGTTCAAAGATATCATCCACTCGTTTAGTGTAGTAAAGAGGATTGAAGATTTCATCAATTTCCTCTTGAGTCAGGCGTGAGGTTACTTCTGGATCTGTTTCCAGAAGTGGTTTAAAGTCTACTTGGTTGTCCCAAGAGTAAGCTGTTTTTGGTTGCACCAAGTCATAAGCTTGCTCACGGGTCATTCCTTTTTCAATCAAGGTCAACATAGCACGTTGGCTGAAGATAAGACCGAAAGTTGAGTTCATGTTGCGGATCATATTTTCTGGGAAGACCGTCAAGTTCTTGACGATATTTCCAAAACGGTTAAGCATGTAGTCAATCAAAATGGTTGTATCTGGTGTGATGATACGCTCAGCTGATGAGTGTGAAATATCACGCTCATGCCAAAGAGCGACGTTCTCATAGGCTGTAAGCATGTGACCACGGATAACACGCGCAAGACCTGTCATGTTCTCAGAACCGATTGGGTTGCGTTTGTGAGGCATTGCTGAAGAACCTTTTTGACCTTTAGCAAAGAATTCTTCCACTTCACGTTGTTCCGATTTTTGAAGACCACGAATCTCAGTCGCCATACGCTCAATTGAAGTTGCGATGCTGGCAAGAACTGCAAAGTACTCAGCATGAAGGTCACGAGGAAGCACCTGTGTAGAGATTTCCTGAGCACGGATGCCCAGTTTGTCACAGACGTATTGCTCTACAAATGGTGGGATGTTGGCGAAGTTTCCAACCGCACCAGAGATTTTACCAGCTTCAACACCAGCAGCTGCATGCTCGAAACGCTCGATGTTACGCTTCATTTCACTGTACCAAGTCGCCAATTTAAGACCAAAAGTTGTCGGCTCAGCATGCACACCGTGGGTACGACCCATCATGATGGTGAACTTGTGCTCCTTAGCCTTGTCAGCGATGATGTTGGTGAAGTTTTCAAGGTCACGGCGGATGATGTCGTTGGCCTGCTTGTAAAGGTAACCGTAGGCCGTATCCACCACGTCAGTAGAAGTCAAACCATAGTGGACCCACTTGCGCTCTTCACCAAGCGTCTCAGAAACCGCACGCGTGAAAGCCACCACATCGTGGCGCGTCTCCTGCTCAATCTCCAAAATACGGTTGATGTCAAAGTCCGCTTTTTCACGAATCAAAGCCACATCTTCCTTAGGGATTTCCCCCAACTCAGCCCATGCCTCGTCAGCCAAGATTTCCACCTCAAGCCAAGCACGGTATTTATTTTCTTCACTCCAAATGTTCGCCATCTCAGGGCGAGAGTAACGGTTGATCATGTTGTTATTTCTCCTTGCATTACTTTTGCTTCAAGTTCATCTAGTACAGATTCACCTTTTTGTATTACAGATTTTTTTAAATTAGGTAACGGAGTTGATTGATTTAATGAAATATCTTCGTCTTCAGAAATCTTTTCTAAATTTTTGATTTCTGTATCCAACCTTGCTATTTCTTGATCCAATTGACCATTTTGATTTTGCATTTCCATCACATCACGTTTTTCTCTCAAAATAAGCCACAAATAAGGGACGACTATAATTGACATATTAAGTATCATCTCTAAAGGACTATTTTGACTTATTGATCTGGTCTCCAAAAAACGATCATTCGAATAAGTAAATTTCGATTGTACAAAGAACTCATTTCCTAAGAGCTTAATTTTATCATCTTCCATCTTGATACCAACGATTGGACGTTCAAATCGGTTAAATATATAATCAAACTGCTTAGATAATTGCTTTTCATCAAAACTATTAAATAATTCTATCAATTCATTATCTCTAATTTTAAACTTAGATTGTATTTCCTGAAGACACTTCCTTCTATTATCACTTTCTAGTTCGTTATTCTCTGTTATTTTCTCACTAAAGAACTCTACAAAACTGAAATTCAATACATCTGAAGATTCTCTAGAGATATTAAATAGTTCCGATAAATCATCCCTCTTATTACCTAAATTTAACTTGTACTTACTAGTAATAGAAAAATACACTCTGTAAGCTTCAAAAAATTCATGTAAAACTAAAACTTGTTTATTAGGAAAAAGAGAAATTGGAGAGCCTAGGTGATAATACTTCACAACATCAGTAGGATTATTCAAATCAAGCTCTGAACTTCTATATTTTGTATATTGATTATTAATTTTTATAGATGAATTAAAAATAATAACATCTTTTTTCAGAACACCTTGATTAAGATAGATAGAAATATCATGTAATAAAACTGATTTATAATAGAATTCACTAAAATCATTAGATAATTTTGAAATTTGCCAATTTGTATATAGAGTATCGTCACTCTTTTGCGAGGATAATTTTAATGCTAATTTATTCATTCGTTCTTCTTTCTAATTTTGATACACACTTTTCAAGCTCAGTGTTTCTTTCTAGGGCGGTTTTTAATTTTTGTTTCTGTTCATTTAGCTCTCTTTCTCTCATTTTTTGTAGCTGATAGTTTATATAAGTCAGATTAAATAATAATAACGCTACAGACATAGCCGAGAAACCTCCCCGTTTTGAGATTGACTGAAGTTTATCGAATATTGAATTATCATAAAAGCTATAACAAAAAGTCACGAAGCTAACTATAGTTCCCAATGATATTACTACCAGCTTTTTCTTTTTCGACTCAACTTTTACAATTTCTAAAATAGGATCCAGTATAGATGATACTAATGTGGCAATAGTAGTATACAAAAAAAAGGGAAACTTCGAATTTAAATCAATACTTTCATATATAGTTAAGGTCCCTACATAAGATAAAAATAAAGCAATTAAAAGAATGAAAATATTAAACAAGTCACCTGTTGTTACCAAGAATCTCAAATATTTTTTCATTTTATCCTCCCAACTAGCTAATATCAATACTAAAAATAAAAATCAATTAAAATATATTTTAGTTTTTCCTACTCAAACTCCTCTTTCCCAATAAACACAGACGGATAGTGATTTAGTGTATTCAAATCCATATCCAGCGGTAAATCATAGATAGCTAAATAGTTTTCAGGGTATTGTGCAGTTAGTTCTTTGTATTTAGCTTGTACCTTATCTTGGTCAGCACTAGCATACAAGACTTCCACGACTGCTCCAGTCTTATCCTTTTCAACAAAAGCGTTAACGATAATTTGTATCATAGTCTTGTCCTAAAAATCTATCCCTTTCCCAAACTCATCCACACTATCTGGTTCATCACTAAACAAAGTCACATGTCCCATCTTGCGGTTGTACTTCGCTTCTATTTTACCATACATGTGGAGGTGGACGCTTGGATTTTCTGTGACATATTGCTCAGCGGCATCGACATGCTGGCCGAGAACATTGAGCATGACGGCTGGGGCATGTAGTTTGATGGCTGGCAATGGTGCTCCCAAAACACCTAGAATATGGGTATCAAACTGCGAGGAGTCGCAGGCTTCGATTGAATAGTGGCCAGAGTTATGTGGGCGTGGGGCAATCTCATTGACAATGATGTCATCTGCAGTCGCAAACATTTCCACACAGAGAGTTCCAGACAACTTGAGCTGTTCTGCGATTCGCACTGCCATTGCTTTAGCCTTGTCAGCTAGACTTGTTGAAATGCGAGCTGGTACAATGGTTTTAGACAGGATATTGTTGCGGTGGATATTTTCCTGAACTGGGAAAACCGTCACATCCTTGCCATTACCAGACACGATAACAGAAATTTCAAGGTCAAAGTTGACAAATTCTTCCAAAACGCAGTCTGCTGAATCTGCTAATGCATAGGCTTCTTCCAAATCTTCTGCTGAACGAATAACCTTTTGCCCATGCCCATCGTAGCCACCAGTCGCCGTCTTGAGGACATAGTTTTTAGACAGGTCAATCTCCGCCAAGTCTTGGCTAGAAGTCACGACCTTGTAAGGTGCCACGGTGACTTGAGCCTCATTTGAGAGGAAGTCCTTCTCAAAAATCCGGTTTTGGGAAATGCGGAGCAGGTCCGTTCCTTGAGGGAGTTGTCCATCCTTAATGACAGCATCCAAACCGTCAGCATCAACATTTTCAAACTCATAGGTCAGGACATCGCAACGTTCCGCCAACTGACGAAGGGCATCCACATCGTTATAAGGTGCCACGATGATTTCCGCCACGCGAGAGGCCGGGCAATCCACCGCAGGATCCAGCGCGATAACCTTGTGGCCCATGTAGATAGCAGAAATGGCCATCATCTGCCCCAGCTGGCCACCACCGATAATTCCGATTGTTTTAGACGAGCTCATTTGTCGACTCCTCTGCGATTTTTCCTTGTTCTTCTGCATAATCTGCCAAAGCTGTCGCGATAGCCTGATCCTCTACTGAGAGGAGACGGAGGGCAAAGAGGGCAGCATTGGTTGCACCCGCTTCACCAATAGCCATTGTCGCAACAGGTACGCCACCCGGCATCTGGACAATCGAGTAAAGCGAGTCCACGCCACTAAGAGCACGTGATTTAACGGGCACCCCAATGACTGGAAGGGTTGTTTTAGCAGCAACCATACCTGGCAAATGGGCTGCGCCACCAGCACCCGCTATGATGACCTTGATACCACAACTACGTGCTTCCTCCGCATGTCTGAACATGAGGTCAGGTGTGCGGTGGGCAGAGACAACTTTCTTTTCGTAGGCTACACCGAAGCGGTCTAGTACTTCGGCGGCTTTTTGCATGGTTGCCCAGTCGGATTTTGAGCCCATGATAATGGAAATAATTGGTTTAGTCATAATTTTTCCTTTTTCTTCTTTTTTGATAATGGTCTTAGGTGGTGGGGACGGAAGCAAACCTTCGGTTTCATTCCTAAAATTTGAGCCTAAGGTCTCAAATTTTCCCTAGACCAGAACAGATACTGTTCTGGTCTTTTCACCACGGCGACCATTGTCGTGTTTGACGACTGCGTCGCTTTTTCTTATATCTTTATCTAATTGCCTTGCTTCCGATATCGGTTCGGTAAAAGAGGCCTTCTGTGTTTTGTTTGTCGAGTTGGCTGTAGATAATGTTTTGCCCGTCTTTGACGGTGTCTGCTGTTGTGACAAGCATATAGACACGTCCACCGTTTGAAAGAAAATCTTGGCCATTTTCAGCGAACTTAGCACCTGCATAGTAAGTGATGATGTCGCCCTCTGTCTTAGCTGGAAGCTTAACACCTTTCTTATAAGCCAGTGGATAGCCGCTTGAAGCGACAACTACACCCAGAGTCACCCCCTTGTCCTTCCAAGTGATAGCTGGCTCCTTGCCATCGAGGATATCCGTAATATTTTGTGCAAAGTCAGAGGTTAATAGAGGCAGGATAATTTGCGTTTCTGGATCTCCAAAGCGAGCGTTGAACTCGATGACCTTAGGTCCATCAGCTGTCAAGATAAGCCCTGCGTAAAGGACACCCAGATAAGGGCGACCTTCCTGAATCATCCCTTCGAGGACTGGCTTGACAATGGTGTCAACCGCTGTAGCAACCACGCTCTCTGGCAAGTGAGGAACTGGCGCATAAGCTCCCATCCCACCCGTATTAGGACCCTTGTCGCCGTCATAGGCACGTTTATGGTCCTGAGCTGTTGGCATAATGTAGAACTTATCCCCATTGACAAAAGCAAAGAGTGAGAATTCTTCCCCTTCGAGGAATTCCTCAACAACCACACGCGCACCTGAGTCCCCAAATTTATTGTCCAAAAGCATCTCGTGAGCGGCTTCGACTGCTTGCTCGACTGTCTCAGCAACGACAACACCCTTCCCAAGGGCCAAACCATCCGCCTTGACCACGATAGGTGCCCCATGCTTTTCGATATAGACCTTAGCTTCCTCAAAATCTGAGAATGTGCCATAGGCTGCTGTCGGAACGCCATATTTGACCATGATTTCCTTGGCAAAATCCTTGGACCACTCCAGCTTCGCTGCAGCCCTAGTCGGACCAAAAGCCTTGAGCCCAGCTTGGTTAAAATCATCCACGATACCAGCAGCAAGGGCGTCATCTGGCCCGATAAAAGTCCAAGCAATATCGTTTGCTTTTGCAAACTCAATCAATTTAGAATGTTCGGAAATAGATATTTTTACCAATTCCAAACCATCTAGAGTCATCCCATCATTCCCAGGAGCTACAAATACTTTTTCAACATCTTTTGACTCAAGTAACTTCTTAGCAATCGCATGCTCACGACCACCCGAACCGACAACAAGCAGTTTCATTTCTCAACCTCTTTTGCGAATTATTTACTAACATTATAACACAAACGTTCGTTTTAATCTTGTTTTATTAAGCACTTTTAAGCAAAAAAGGAAAGAAACTGTTTTCTTCCCTTTAGCGTTCTTAATGTCTAAAATGTCTCACGCCTGTGAAGACCATGGTCATGCCATATTTGTCAGCAGCTTCGATAGATTCTTGGTCACGTACGGAGCCTCCCGGTTGAATGATAGCCTTAATTCCCGCTTTGGCGATTTCTTCCACGTTATCCGCGAATGGGAAGAAGGCATCCGAAGCAAGGACAGCACCGTCAAGGCGGTCTTTGGCTTGGTCAATCGCAATACGTACGGAAGCTACACGGTTGGTTTGCCCTGGGCCAACACCCAGTGTCATGTGGTCATTGGTGATGATGATTCCGTTTGATTTGACATACTTGATTGCTTTCCAAGCAAACTCAAGGGCAGTCACCTCTATCTCTGTTGGTTGGCGTTTGGTCACCACTTGCCAGTCAGCTGGACTTTCTTTGACAACGTCTTGGTTTTGAACGAGGAGTCCACCAACAACACCTGTGTATTCTGCTTCCATTTCGCTAGCCTCTTGAGCATCAAATGGCAAGGCAAGAATGCGCAAATTTTTCTTTTTGTTGGTCAAAATAGCTAGCGCTTCATCCGTATAGCTTGGTGCGATGATGATTTCAAGAAAAACGCCGTGCATCTTCTCGGCTGTCGCAGCATCCACCTCACGGTTAAGAACAACGATACCACCAAAGATAGACACTGGGTCAGACTCATAAGCGTAGTCCCAAGCAGTCTCGATGTCATCAGCCTGACCGATTCCACATGGGTTCATGTGTTTGAGAGCCACAACGGTTGGACGGTCTTTGAAGTCACGGATGATACGGATAGCAGCATCAGCGTCACGAATATTGTTGAATGACAATTCCTTACCGTTAAGCTGTTTGGTTGAAGCAATGGAGTAATCAGTCGGCAAAGCTTTTTGGTAGAAATCTGCATCCTGTTGAGGATTTTCCCCATAGCGCATGGCCTGCTTGAGGTCATAAGTCAAAGTGAGCTTTTCAGGTTTGCTTTCACCCACTTGAGTTGTGAAATACTCTGCAATTAAGGCATCATAAGCCGCTGTGTGACGGAAAACCTTAGCTGCCAAACGTTGACGCGTTTCGTAAGTCGTTTCACCATTGGCTGACAACTCGTCCAAAACCACTGTATAGTCAGCAGGGTCTACCACAACCGTCACGCTGGCATGGTTTTTAGCTGCTGAACGAAGCATTGATGGCCCGCCGATATCGATGTTCTCCACCGCATCAGCATAAGTCACGTCTGGTTTGAGGATGGTTTCCTTAAATGGGTAGAGGTTTACCACAACAAGATCAATGAGCTCAATCTGGTTCTCCTTAGCTACTTCCAAGTGACTATCCAAGTCACGACGAGCGAGAAGCCCACCGTGGATATTTGGGTGAAGGGTCTTGACACGACCGTCCATCATCTCTGGAAAACCGGTCACATCATCGATCGCAATGGTGTCTACCCCAGCATTATCAAGGGCAACCTTGGTTCCACCTGTTGAGATGATGTCCCAACCAAGTTTTTTAAGTTCTTGGGCAAATTCAACAATGCCCGCTTTGTCTGAGACGCTGATTAAGGCTTTTTTCGTCATTCTATTCCTCTTTCTTTAGGTCTAAGCGCATAGCGACTTCGTTATTTTCTTCTATAAGTCCTGTTTCCTGAAAACCTAGACTAGTCAGTAGGTACTTCATTTTTTCATTTCCAACCACATAATCTGCAACAATATGACTACAAGCTCTATCCATCTGGACCTCTTTGATTAGAACTTCCAAGGCTTTTCGACCATAACCTCTTCCTTGGTACTGCTGGCCAATCATTATCCGCCAGATAAAGTATTCCGCTTCATACTTGTCTATTTCCAGCAGGAGAAAGCCAACCACTTGCTTATCCCAATAGATCGCCCTCGGAAACACATCTTCATTTTTCCGGTAGAGCCATGCGTCAGCTAAAGAGCGTACATTTGGAGCCACAAAACGTGCTCGTTCATCAGCTTCAGATATTTTCAAATCTAGCACTGCCTGAAAACTGCTCTCATCTACTAATTTTAGCTCAATCATTTTTTCTCCTAGCAATATTGCACAATCAAAACTTGATTTACTTCTTATCTTCTCCCTACTCCCAAACTATCCAGCACCTCTGGATACAACTTGTACTCTGCCTCATGAATACGTTCTTCAAAACTGTCAATGGTATCATCAGCCAGCCGTGGCACACGGACTTGTCTGATACGCTGATTAAGGCACGTTTAGTCATTATATTCTCCTTTTTAATCATTAGTTAAACACCAATTAAATGCAGTAACAGTAAAATAAGATAAGCAAAACCAAGGCTAAGAATACCTAAGATATTGACCCATTTTCTAGTTTGTGATTTGAACACTCTTATAAAAATTTGATAAATCAGTAAGCCTACACAAACACCTAGCGTATTTAAAGTCAAATCCGTTATATCTGTTATACCTATTGCTAAAATATACTGTAAGCACTCAAACAATAGACTAATCAAGAAACCTGTCCCGACTATTCTTAAACTAGATAAATTAGTTTTTATCAGAGGGAAACAAACACCTAATGGAATAAAGGAAATCAGATTAAATAACATTTCAGCAAAAACAATTTTTCCATCTACTATTAGTGGTTCTGAAAATGGAATCCAATTGATGTACCTTGGAGCTAAGAAAAATGCTATAAATTCAGGATTGGTTTCAAACTTAAATAAGATTCCCCAAGTTAATAAAATCAGATAGACATAAAATACATACCGAGTTGTTTTTTTAGATTCTAACATTACAAATACCTCCGTTTGAAACCGTCTTCAACAAGCACTGACTCCAATTTAAAATCAAAGATATCATATGAATCATCAAAAAGTCAATCTGTAAATAGAGCCTTCACTACTTCTGGATACAACTTGTACTCTGCTTCATGAATACGTTCTTCAAAGCTGGCTATGGTATCATCAGCTAACCGTGGCACACGTACTTGTTTGATGACCTTTCCTGTATCCACACCTGAGTCCACCCAGTGAATGGTAACACCACTCTCAGCAACACCTGCATTCCAAGCATCCTCAATCCCATGAGCTCCTGGAAATTCTGGCAGGTAGGCTGGATGAATGTTGATGATTCGGCCTTCATAAGCTGCCAGTAAAGTAGGCCCAACGATTTTCATGTAGCCTGCTAGACAAACCAAGTCAATCTGGTGTTCTTCCAAGAGTTCGACAAGTGCCGCTTCGTAGTCTGCCTTGCTCTCAAACTCCTTGAGTTCAAAAGTATAGGACAGAACGTCGAGCTTGTCTGCACGTTCGAGCACATAGGCGTCACGATGGTCTGAAAAGACAAACTCTACTGGAAATTGTTCCGCTATCACCTGAAAATTTGAGCCATTACCAGAGGCAAAAACCGCTATTTTTTTCATTTGATGATGACACTTTCGTTTTCTTTCTTGACGATGCGACCAATTTCATAGACTGGTTCATCCAGCAATTCATTGACACGACCTACATTTTCAGGACTAACTGCCAACATGAGTCCCACACCCATATTGAAGATTTCAAACATTTCTTCGTGTTTGATCTGACCGTATTTTTCAAGAGCTTTGAAAATCGGAAGCACTGGTACCTTGCTTTCTTCAATCTCAGCTGCTAGGTCAGCAGCAAACATACGAGGAACATTTTCGATAAAGCCACCACCTGTGATGTGGGCAATACCATTTACCAAGCCTTCCTTGATGAGTGGCAAAACAGCCTTAACATAGATACGAGTCGGCTCAAGCAAAACTTCCTTGAGTTGCTTGCCTTCCAATTCTGGAAGGACTTCCTCACCTGTATAATCCGCAAAGACACGACGAACGAGAGAGTAACCATTGGAGTGAATCCCACTTGAAGCAAGTCCGAGAAGAACATCGCCTTCTGCAACCTTTGAACCGTCAATGATTTGAGATTTTTCAGCCACACCGACCGCAAAACCAGCTAAGTCATAGTCATCTGCGCCATACATACCCGGCATTTCAGCCGTTTCCCCACCGATGAGGGCAGCACCTGCCTGCACACAGCCTTCTGCCACACCAGCGACTACTTGTTCTAGCTTAGCTGGTTCATTCTTCCCTGTCGCCACATAGTCCAGGAAATAGAGGGGCTCAGCACCTGCAGCGATAATATCATTGACACACATGGCCACACAGTCCTGACCGATGCTATCGTGCTTGTCGTACTTGATTGCCAACATGAGCTTGGTTCCGACACCGTCAGTCCCTGAAATCAAGACAGGTTCTTTAACTCCAGTCTTTGAAAGGTCAAACATACCACCAAAGCCACCAAGAGCTCCCATGACACCTGCACGCTCCGTACGAGCCACGTGCTTTTTAATCCGTTCAACAACTTCATAACCCGCTTCAACATCCACACCCGACTGGGCGTACGCATTCTTATTTGTCATTTCTTTATTCCTTTTCTTTTATGGGGAATCTCAGTAACTCACTTGTAAAAACTTGTCTTTTCTTCCAAACTTCTACGATAGTCTTCTTCGTAGTCGTAGAGAGGTGTTGGGTAGTCACCGTCAAAGTAAGCGACACAGAGACCACCATTTGGCGCATCTGTTTCAATACCAATTGAATCAATCAACCCCTCAACAGAAAGATAAGTCAGACTATCTGCTCCAATGATTTGGCGAGTTTCTTCGACCGTATGATTAGCCGCAATCAGCTCCTGACGGGTCTGGATATCAATCCCGTAGAAACATGGATAAGCTAGTGCTGGACTGCCAATAGCAACGTGAACCTCAGTTGCACCCGCTTCTTTCAAGAGCTGAACGATACGACGAGAGGTTGTTCCACGTACAATAGAGTCATCCACCATAACCACACGCTTGCCTTTTACAACGCCTGAAACAGCAGACAGTTTCATCCGTACCCCTTGCTCCCGCAATTCTTGAGTCGGTTGGATAAAGGTACGTTGGGTGTATTGGTTCTTGATGAGGCCCATTTCATTTGGTAGCCCAGACTCTTCCGCAAATCCCATAGACGCGCTTAGGGAAGAATTGGGCACACCGACTACAATATCCGCCTCATGCTTGAATTCACGCGCCAATTGGGCACCCATACGTTTACGTGCCGTATGGACATTGACACCATGAATGTTAGAATCAGGGCGAGCAAAATAGATATACTCCATAGAACAGATTGCTAACTGGGTATCATCTGTATAGCTATCATACTGGATTCCCTTGTCATCAATGATCACAATCTCACCTGGCTTCAAATCACGAATCCATTCAGCACCAATAACCTCAAAAGCACAGGTTTCAGATGAAACAACCACTGCTCCGTTGGCCATTTTCCCGATAGAAAGCGGACGGAAACCATTGGGGTCAAGAGCTGCAATCAACTTGTCCTCAAACAGCAAGATATAGGCAAAACCACCTTTGACAAGGCTGAGCGCTTCCTTGATTTTGCCCATCAGGCTAGGATTATGACTGCGACGAATGAGGTGAGCCAAGATTTCCGAGTCCGAAGTCGCGCTGAAAATTGCTCCTCTTTGTTCCAATTCTTTCTTGAGAGAGGCAGCATTGGTCAGATTTCCATTATGAGCCAACCCAAACTGCATATCGTGAAAACGGAAGAGGAAAGGCTGGATATTATCTACAGAAGCTTCGCCAGCAGTCGCGTAACGCACATGCCCAATCGCACCAGTTCCCGTCAATTTATCTAAGTTAGCAGGATTTCTGAAGACTTCTGATAGAAGCCCCATATCGCGATGCCGCTTTAGTTTCCCTTGGTCATTGGAGAGGATTCCTGCCCCCTCCTGACCACGGTGCTGAAGACTATGGAGACCAAAATAGGTCAATTTAGCAGCATCTGGATGTCCCCAGATACCGAAAACACCACATTCTTCATTAAGAGATTTTACTTCGTATGTCATTTTATATACCTAATTTTTATTTGTGTAGCACCAAGAGCTAAATCTACATGACTTTTACATTACTGATACTATCTATTAGAAAATCTGCAAGTCTTATTTTCCAGTAAAGTATTTAACCGCTGACGCGAACAGGTGCTGGTCTTTATTGCCTGGGATATTTTGGAAAAGACCATCCTCATAACGTTCTGAGTGGCCCATCTTACCGATAATTTGGCCGTTCTTGCTAGTAATTCCCTCTATAGCATTTACAGAACCATTCGGATTGTACTTAGAATCCATACTTGGTTTTCCATCAAAGTCAACGTATTGGCTGAAAATTTGTCCATTGTCACGGAGCTCAGCGAATTCCTCAGCCGTCACGACAAACTTCCCTTCACCGTGCGAAACAGGAATGGCATGGATATCGCCCACTTGCACCCCAGCAAGCCATGGTGAGTTAGTATTGGCAATGCGAGTTTCTACCATCTTGGCCACGTGTTGGTTGGCATCATTGTAGAAGAGGGTTGGGCTCGTACTGCTGGCATCTTCAAAGTTCCCGTATGGAAGAAGACCTGATTTGACGAGGGCTTGGAATCCATTACAGATACCGATAATCAAGCCACCACGAGCGATAAAGCTATCAATAGCTACACGCACTTTTTCATTAAGCAGAATATTGACAATAAACTTGGCTGAACCATCTGGCTCGTCCGCAGCTGAGAATCCACCGGCAAAAAAGAGAATGTTAGCTTTACTGATGTTGGCAACCATAGTTTCGACTGACTTGACAATAGCTTCTTCATTCAAGGTCACAAATGGCACCAAGTTAACTTCTGCACCTTCTTTCTCAAAGGCCTTTGCTGAGTCATATTCTGAGTTGGTTCCTGGGAATACTGGGATGTAAACCACAGGTTTTTCAACCTTTTCTCTGGCTTTAATCACAACATCTGATACCACAGCTGGTACTTCAGCCAGTTCTTTCGCTTGAGCAAATTCTGTTGGGTAAACTTCCTCCAGTTTGCCTTGGAAGGCACTGTCAAGTTTCTGTCCATCTAGCTTCACACCGTTGACAAGGAGTGTAAAGTCTGCTTTCGTTTGACCGATTTTCTCTACTCCAGCAATTTCTTCAGGAGATGTGAAGACAAATCCGCCCAATTGAGCTGTCAAAGCCGTTTCAAGTTCAGGCAAGGTTACTTCTGCACCGATATGATTTCCAAAGGTAGCAAGGGCCAAACTTTCAAGCACACCACCGTATTTAACAGCTGAAGCTGCTGTTACTTTGTGAGCCTTTTGAAGGGCTTCAAACTGAGCAAAGTTAGACTTAATCAAGTCAAAATCAATCTCTGCAGCAAGAGCTTGACCTGGGATGTAGTAGATGTTTTCACCAGCATTCTTGAACTCTGGCGAAAGCACCTTACGGCTATCTGCCGTCGTCACCCCAAAGGCTACCAAAGTTGGTGGCACAGTTAATTCTTCAAAGGTACCAGACATAGAGTCCTTCCCACCGATAGATGGCAAACCAAGCTGAATCTGAGCTTCGATAGAGCCTAGGAGAGCTGCTACTGGCTGACCAAAACGCTCAGCTTGTTTGTCCATGCGTTCGAAATACTCTTGGTAAGAGAAACGAGCCTTAGACCAGTTGGCACCAGCAGCCACCAAACGAGCAGTCGCTTCAATAACCGCATAAGCAGCACCGTGGTATGGAGACCATTCTGCTACATAAGGGTTGAAACCTTGAGCCATGACTGACGCAGTATGAGTCACACCGTGTTGAACTGGCAATTTCTGCACAGATGCCTCAGTTGGTGTGAGTTGGTAACGACCACCAAGTGGGTGATTAACCGTAGAGCGTCCAACAGAGCAGTCAAAGATAGTCTGTAATCCTTTTTGACTGGCATGGTTGAGGTCAGATAGAACCGTAAGGGTATCTGCTTCAAGTGTGTCAGCGCTTGTTGTACGCTCTTCTGGGAGTTTGACATCCTTGTCCACCACCTTTGCATCAACGACCACACGCACACCATTGGTGTCAAGGAAACGACGTTCCAAGTCGACAATGATTTCACCATTCCAGTGCATGACTAGATTTGGTTTTTCAGTTACTGTCGCAACCACAACAGCATCAATATTCTCTTTGTTACATTCTGAAACGAAGGCATCTACATCCTCAGGACGAACCACCACAGCCATCCGTTCTTGAGATTCAGAGATGGCAATTTCGGTACCATTCAAGCCCTGATATTTAAGAGGCACCTTGTCTAGATCAATTTCAAGACCGTCTGCCAATTCACCGATGGCTACACAGACACCACCTGCTCCAAAGTCATTGGACTTCTTGATAAGACGAGTGACATCGCCATTACGGAAAAGGCGCTGAATCTTGCGTTCTTCGATAGCATTCCCTTTTTGAACCTCAGCTCCAGCAGTCTCTACAGACTCAACTGTTTGAACCTTGGAAGAACCTGTCGCACCACCGACACCATCACGTCCAGTCTTACCTCCAAGGAGGATAATGACATCACCCGCTTCCGGTTTTTCACGGACAACATTGCCCTTTGGAGCAGCACCGACAACTGCACCAAGCTCCATGCGTTTAGCTACAAAGCCTGGGTGGAAGTATTCACGAACGTAGGTTGTTGCAAGCCCAATTTGGTTACCGTATGAAGAATAACCATGAGCCGCTGTCTTAGAAATGACCTGTTGTGGTAATTTCCCAGCACGCGTTTCCGAAATCGGTGCGGTAATATCACCGGCACCTGAGATACGCATAGCTTGGTAGACATATGAGCGACCTGACAATGGGTCACGAATGGCTCCACCGATACAAGTAGCCGCCCCACCAAATGGCTCAATCTCAGTTGGGTGATTGTGGGTTTCGTTTTTAAACATGAGGAGCCATGGTTCTTTCACACCATCAACGTCCACTTCAATTTCGACTGAGCAAGCATTGATTTCGTCTGACACTTCCATATCATCCAAACGTCCATTAGCACGCTCATAACGACCAAAAATAGTGGCCATGTCCATCAAGGTTTGTGGCTTTTCAGAACGCCCCAACTCATCACGCATGGCAATATATTTTTCATAGGTTGACTGCAATTGCTTTTGGAATTTCGATGCGGAGAAATCAATCTGTTTCAACTCTGTCTCAAAAGTCGTGTGACGGCAATGATCAGACCAGTAAGTGTCCAAAACCTTGAGTTCAGTCTCAGTTGGTACACGCCCGATTGACTTAAAGTAGTCCTGGATAAAGAGCAAATCATCCACTTCCATAGCCATCCCTTGCTCGGCCTTGTAGCGGGCAAAGTCTTCTGCCCTATAGCTTTCAAAGAAAGTCAATTTAGGAATGGTCTTGTCTGACTCTGAAAATTCCTGCTTGGCAATTCCTGTCGTGATGTCCTTGAAACGTGAATCCACTGGATTGAGTAGGTAGTTCTTGACCGCTTCCAACTCAGTCGCAGCAATGTCCTTGTTAACCAAATACAATTGAGCAGTATTAACCGCTACATCACTTGAGCTACCAAGCAAAAGCAAGGCTTCCTGTGAAGAAGCCGCACGCTGGTCAAACTGCCCTGGCAAGCTTTCGATAGCAAAGAAAGCATAGTTAGCCAGATCCGCCTGTACAGCAGCTTCGTCCAAGACATGGTCTGTCACCTGCTCAGAGAAAATGTGTTTCTCTGCAGGTGCAAACAGGTCCTCAGCCAAGTTAAAGACATCATACACTTGCACGATGCGAATACTTTTCAAGCTTGAAAGTCCCAAGTTGTGTTGGAGTTCTCTCACCAAACTCTCTGACTTGACCTGAAAATCAGCCTTTTTTTCAACAAAAATACGTTTATCCATCAATTCTTATTCCTTTATTTCAGCTCTTGCAATGTTTCCAAATGACCTTGAGAGTCTTGCAAACAGATTATTTCAACCCCTTCAACTTTTCCCAGACAATTTCGTAAACATCTGTTAATTCACCTAGACCCCTACGGAAAACATCCTTATCCATGTGGTTGCCATCCGCATCCCACAAACGGCAATTATCTGGTGAAAATTCGTCTGCTAAGATAATCTTGCCATCCTTGTCAAAACCGAACTCTAGCTTAAAGTCAATCAACTTGAGGCCAATCTCAGCAAACCAGACCTTCAAAAGTTCATTGATACGACGGGTTTCTTCCTTCAAGTAGGCAATCTGCTGGTCATCCGCAATCTTTAGGAATTTCACATGCTCGTCATTGATAAATGGATCATCCAAATCATCATTTTTGTAGTAAAGTTCAACAATCGGAGTCTCCAAGGCAATTCCCTCATCCACACCAAAACGTTTTGAAAAGGAACCAGCCGTGTAGTTGCGGAGCACGACTTCCAAAGGAATAATCTCAACCTTTTTATTGAGTTGTTCTGTATCCGAAAGTTTCTCTACAAAGTGAGTCGCCACACCAGCCGCATTTAATTTCTCAAAAATAAAAGATGAAATCTGATTATTCAAGACTCCCTTGCCCGCAATCTGCTCCTTCTTGACACCATTGAAAGCAGTCGCCTGATCCTTGTAAGTTGAAATAATAAGATTTTCATCCTCAGTTGTATAGATATCTTTAGCTTTTCCCGAATAGATCAATTGTTTTGACATTTAAAAGTTCGCCTTTCGTATTACTTGAGCACATTCTACCATAAAAAACTTAAAATTACAAGAATTTAACCGAATAAATAACGTAGCGACATCGAAAATCGTAAAGAAAAAACTGCAAGAAGAATCTTTCTCACAGTTTTAAAATCATTTAACTCTAAAAACACGAACATTACTCTTTGTTCAAAAATTGATCCAAATAATAACGCAGGTAACTTTTCTTGCCCGTAATCATCTGTAGGCGGCCTTCCACCCCGTAACGAAGTCTTTCAGACTGCTCAGAAGTTAGATTAGTCTCCGCCTCAATTTTAAAGAAATTCCCTTTTTCAGTCTTGGTAGCTGTCGCATCGATGCTGGTAATAGTAGAATCTAGGAAAAGTTGATTCTTGGCATCATGAGTCGTCGTATAGCGAACAGAATCACCGACCTTAATCCTTGCTACATCTTTTGAACTTAGATAAGCTGTGAGTTTGGCTTTCCCTTCTTTTTCCAAGGACGGATAGAGTTGGGCTAGTAGGGCACCTTCTGCAACCATGGTAGAATCACTGGTCTCAGAATTAAGATGAAGCACCCCATCCTCACTCGCCGTAATTTTCCCCTTGTCTAAAAGATTTCCCTGTACCTTCTTACCTGACTCCACCTCCAAGATTTTCTGGTCTAGAAGGGTCAATTCCTGACCAACCTTAGCCAAATGTTGGGATTTGAGAGACTCTAATTGACTACTTAAACCAGACGCATAGGCTTGCTGGATACCTGAACCTGCATACTGAACACGGTAAGTAGCAAGACTGGATTCTAACTGAGAGAGCTGTGCTTCTACCTGAGCAACAGCCTGGGCCTTAGATTGCGGATTTTCCTCGCCCTGAGACTTATAGGACTGGTAGAGAGAGTAGGCTAGATTCTGACTGGCCAAGGAAGCACCTGTTTCAATAGCTGACTTAGCTGTCTGGTAATCACGAATTTTAGCCTCTGTTTGACTGATGAGGTTGCCGATTTCGGCTTGAGTTTGACTAGCTGCTGCATTCTGGGACGCAATGGTCTCATTTTGTTGCGATGTACTAGCCCTAAGACTGCCTGCTTGACTGATGTAGTCGCGAAAGGTGGCTTGGTAGCCAAACTTATCCTCCTCTGGAAAGTGGTTCTCCCCTTCTTGCAGACTCTTTTGCAAATACTCCAATTGCTTTTTTTGATCCTTGAGCATGTCCAACTGACTAGCATAGGCCTCCGCTTGGACACCCTCTGCCCCTTCTTGATATTGAACCAACAGTTCTCCCTTTTTAACCAGCTTATTTTCTTCCAAATGATTGACAAGAATGCGATTGTTGCTAGTTGACTGGATATTTGTAAGGATACGACTAGGCTCGACAGTAGCTCTAGTTGATAAACTCATCTCCTTCTCTGCAAATGTTGCAAATCCAAGTAAAAACACGAGCAGAAGGGACATGGGTACAATCACCCGACTGGAAAAATTATGGTAACGACGATTATAAAACTCCGCACTTTCTAAAAATTCTGGTTTCATCCTCTCCTCTTTCTAGCTATTCACCAAATGGGCGTAAAAACCACCCTGTGCAAGCAAATCAGCATGATTTCCTTCTTCAACAATCTTGCCCTGATCCAAGACAACAACCTTCTCTGTCCGCTCAGCAATAGTCAAACGGTGGGCGATGAAAATCAAGGTCTTGTCTAAAGCCATGAGATTATCTACGATCCGCTTCTCTGTCAAAATATCCAAACTGCTAGTCGCCTCATCCAAAATCAAGACAGGTGCATCTGTCAAGAGAGCACGCGCTAGGGCGATTCTCTGACGTTGACCACCTGAAATTCCTGCCCCATCCGAAGTCAATTCTGTCTGGTAATTTAGTGGCATGCGCTCGATATCCTCCCGAATCTCTGCCAATTCAACCGCCCGTAAGATATCCTCCTGAGTCGTCCCCTCCTTGGCTCCCAAAAGAAGATTCTCCAAAATCGTTCCGTTAAAGACATAGGGCTGTTGAGGCAGGTAGTTGATGTACTGACGCAGGGCCTTTTTATCAATCTGATTGAGATTGACACCACCCAAACTAATCTCTCCCTGACTTGGGTCGTAAAAATTAACCATCATCTTGGCCAAGGTCGTCTTACCTGACCCTGAAATCCCCACAAAAGCCACCTTAGAACCTTGGGGAATGATCAAATTGATGTCCGACAAAACGTCTCGACCATAGCCATACTTGTAGAAAACCTGCTTGAAGGTCATATCTCCCTTCATCAAGCTCAAATCCTCAACCGTTTTCTTCTCCTCAAACTCAGAAGCTACCAGATAAACCTCATTCAAACGGTTATTGGCAACCTGCGCTGTCTGAAGCTTGGTTTGCAGATTGATGATATTTTCCAAAGGATTGGTAAAGTAAACCAGTAAGGTATTATAGGTAATCAACTGCCCCAAACTCATCTTGCCATCCATGATCAGAACAGCCCCCATCCAGAGAATGCCGACATTGAGCAAGAGATGGGCAATTTTTTTCAGAGCCTTTTGCTGACTCTCTGCTCGACTATAGGTAAAGGATTTTTTCAGATAATCCACAAATTCCTTGTCAATCTTTTGATAGCGTGAACTTTCACTGGTCAAAGACTTGATAGTCTCAATACCGTTGATGTCCTCAATGATAGAAGAAGACAGAACCGCATTGGCTTCCATGGTGTCCCGATTCATCTTTTCAAACGGTTTCATAAAGGCAAAGATAATCACTGTATAGATAGGAAGTGCCAATAAAGTCATGAAAAAGAGATTGGTATTTTGTGAAAATAAAACAAGGGAAATAATGACAACCGTTGACACATCTAGGAAAATCGAAAGAATGGTCGAAGCCAGCGCATCGATGATACTGTTAGCATCTGTAAAACGAGACACGATTTCCCCTGTTCTGCGTGTCGCAAAGAAAGACATAGGCAGGTGAAAAACATGCTTGATATAGGACAAAATCACGTCAATCGACAAGCGTTGCCCCAAAACAAGCAAGAGATACTCCTGAGCGTAAGACAAGATTTGCTGGAGGATATAGACAATCACCAGCCCAATAGAAATAATCCCAAGCGTCGAACGCATCTGATCTGGCACATAGGTATCAATGATAGACTGCAGATAATAAGAACCCACAATGTTAATCAAGGTTACCAAGAGTGTTGCCAAAACGATATTGGCAATCAAGCCACGCTGCTTCACTAATATAGGGATAAAAGAGAGCAAACCATTCTTTTGATCCTTATGAGGCTTGTAGTCTGGACTCGGTGCCATAAAAAGAGTCACTCCTGTCCATTCTTCCGCAAAACGCTCACGTGGCAGTTTGGTCAATTTCACCCCAGGATCTGGATCGGCAATATGAATGCTATCCTTATCCTGACCAGTCACCACATAGTAGTGGAGCAATTTCCCTTCCTTAAGCACATGGGCAACAAAAGGAAAAGTCAAATCTGGCAAGTCAAAGATCGTCATATCCGCCTTAATTGCTCGCGTCTCAAAACCAATCTCCTCTGCCACCTTGACCAAGCCCAAGGCCGTCGTCCCATCCATGGTCGTCTTTGCCAATTCTCGTAAGTGAGCCAAAGAATAATAACTACCATAGTAGCCAAAAACCATGGCTAATGAAGCTACACCGCAGTCCATCTGATCCACCTGCGGACGATAGTGACGTTTCCCAAATTTCATATTCATCTCCTTTTCCCTAATACTCAATGAAAATCAAAGAACAAACTAGGAAACTAGCCGCAGGCTGCTCAAAACACTGTTTTGAGGTTGTAGATAGGACTGACGAAGTCAGTCACATATATACGGCAAGGCGACGTTGACGTGGTTTGAATTTGATTTTCGAAGAGTATAAACTCATCTGATAACAACTATCTTACCCTAATCACTAAACAAATACTGGACTTCCTTCCCAAATGCGCCTATCTCCCTCCCAACTGCACTTTTGGGATAAAAAAATAGGCAGAACAAACGTTCTACCTAAAATATATATTTATTTCTTTTTCTTCCTAATTCTTTTGTCAATCATATATAAAACGATAATCGAAAACAGCGGTGGTACAATATAACTCTTTTCACTCATTGTCAGCTGAAATCCCAGAGTTGCTAGTATCTTAAAGATGAAGATATTCATCAAAAATAGAAAAACAAATACTAAAAAATATTTTAAAATCTTCTTCATTTCTTTTCTTCAACTTTCCTAATTTCTATACCTATTTTATCATATTTTATCAAAAAATACATGTAATCCCTCAAAAATAAACACCTCAACTGCACTTTTGGCAAAAAATAGGCAGAACAAATGTCCTGCCTACTAAAAATATGGTATGAAAGGAAATTGATGTTTTACTGTCACCCTAGGCAAGCTTGGAACAAATAAATCATTGATAGTAACCTTTACGACATCCTATTTAAAGTTACTTCAATTTCTAATGTCCCTGCTATTTCTAAGCCACCTATGGTATGATCTATTCATGTTTAGAATAGATAACACCGTTCTAAATTACGATTCATAGTTACTCCTTTTAAATTCCAATGTGATGCATTCTGAGATTATACTCTAGTCATTTTAGCACAGACTAACAAGTCATTCTTAACTGCTCACTCTACTCGCTTTTTATTGACCTTATAGCCTAGATAAAAGAGCCCAAATAAAACGGGGTAAATTTCTGGATAAAATAGGGTATTGATCGGATTTTTCAAAATCAAATACGTTGTGATGTAGATAATGAGTGATACGGTAAAATAACCCTCAGCAAAACCTAATAAAAATGTTTTCATAGAAGACTCCTATTTGCCTGACAAGAATAGCAGAAAAACTCTGCCATTCACATGTACAAAATACTTTTGATTCATGTTCTTCATTTATAGTTTTGATTATTTTTTGACAAATCTTTGCAAAAAATACCAAAATATCCTGAGAAAAGCAAACCAACCAAAGTCCATTGCCAATTAAAGGATACTAACGAACCTGTACGAATCACATGAAGCGCGAGATTAAGAGTTATTCCCAACAAAAGAAATATAGTAGCTAGTTTAGGTAACAATGTATTGAGATTAAGGTTGCGACTGTTCATTATCTAACGCCCACGGCGAGCCAAATCTGAACCAAATGTGTAACCAGCCCCAAATGCGCCAAATGCAATAGCACTTAGGCCAAATATAATCGAAATAGGTTCAATTCCTCCTTCAATTACTTGCAAATCTTTCTCATCAACTACTTGAAATTTATCCATTCTTTTCTCCTTTACTTCTATATAATAAAATGAATACCATTAAAAACAATGAAATTGTTGGTATATTAAAATCATCAAACCATGTAGGTAAGGGTAGCTTATTCACATCAGCTACCAACCTGATAATTGTATAAGATATTGAACTAAGTAATACCATAAGCTCAGGCCAAATCTTCAACATTAATTTAACAAATTTCATATATATCTACAAAATTATGGTCGATTAGCATAATATCCTGCAGCTATGCCCGCACCTGCTGAAACTGTAGCAAGCGCAGCTACACCTCCAATTAATTTCCAACCAATAACTACGCCACCAATAATAATTGGTGCAATTCCCCCATCCACATCCATCAACTCTTCTTCTGTAAGAGCTACAAAGTTCTGTTCCATTTTGTCAAAATTTGTCATCTTTTTCTCCTCAATTTGTATATGTTTTTATATGTTTAATGTTTAATGTTTATCCTCTAAGCCACTTAAATAGCCAAGTTGGATAAATAGCTGAAATAATCATTTCTAATCTCCTTCCTTTTCGTCTCACTTATTTATTCGAAAAATAAGTCGAAAATGTACAACTAAAGTCAATTTATTTAAAAAATAACTCAGTGAACCATGGGTAGAACATTGATATAAACATAAACCAAACTCCTTTCTTTTCCTCTTACTTATCTATTCGAAAAAAAATTTCGAAAATGTACAACTATTTAAATTTATTTAAAAAATAACTCAGTGAACCATGGGTAGAACATTGATATAAACATGAACTAGGCTCCTTTCCTTTTCCTCTTATTTATCTATTCGAAAAAGAAGTCAAAAAAATAAGAATATCAGAAATTTTCCGATATTCTTATTGATAAACTCATTCAAATCTAACAGATATTAGACATTGAGATGTTTTTTAAGGGTTCTTCTAGCTGTTCGTGATACGGGGAAGTGCAAGCCTTCTAACAAGGTCACTTCTGTGGCAGTCATCTCTTCAATGGCCTGTAAACTGACTAAAGTATTGCGATTGGCATAGACAAAGTAATCTTTTTCAGCCTTGGCAGCGATATCCTTGAGACTGCCATAAATGGTCTTGATAGAATGATTAGCATAATAGACCTTGATACGATGGGATTCCACTGAGGTTTCAAAGGCTAAAATCTCATGGTAGGGCAGAGTAAAGCCCCGTCTTCCCTCAAAACTATAGGTGAAGAGACACATATTTTCCCTCTTATCCACTGCTAATACATAGTCCAAACAGCGCTCCAGCTGATAACGGTAATCCTCCTCAGACTGATCCTTGGAAATAAAATCCAAGGCAGACAAGTGGTAGCGAAAAGCTAGAGGCAAGACCTCCGAGTGTGTAGACACAAAGACAATGCTTGTAAAGGGATCCTGCTCCCGAACCTGTTGAGCAACCTGAAAGCCCCGTTCACGCTCTCCATCAATCTCTAAATCCAATAAATAGAGCTGGTAATGGTCAAAATACTGAGAATACTTTTCAACATCTCCATAATTTTTGGCAATATCAATTTCCAATCTCAAATTGCGAGAGCGACCGATATCTAGTAAAGTTTGCTCTATACGCCCCTGCTGGACTCTATCGTCTTCCAAAACTAAAATTCTCATTCCTCTCCCCCTCGTTTCTCATCCTTAAATGGCAATTCTAAATCTTGTCTAAAAGTCGTCTCTCCTAGCTGGGTATCTAAGTTTAAATCATAATGAAAAACCATATCCTCCAAGGTCGCTAAACCCAGTCCACTGTGGTTTCCCTTGGTCGAATAACCCTTTTGACTGAGAATACTGGGATTCAGTTCTTCTTTCTTACGAGTGTTTTCAATGATAAAACGAACACTCCTATCGCCTGCCAACAAAGCAACCCGAATCTGCGGATTTTCAGCCTCACTGGCTGCCTCTAAGGCATTTGTCGTGAGGATAGAGAGGATACGGATAGCCTCCAACATCGGCAAATCCAGCTCTTCGACAACCCCAACCGTCTCCAAACTAAAATGAATTCCTTGATTATCTGCCACAATCATGGCTTTTGCCAAGGTATTACGAATGGCTATATCATGGATATTGTGAAGATTAAAAGCTGTGTAATCTGCCTTCCTCAGCTTTTCATTGGTCTTTAGAAAGACATCTTGATAAATGGTAGATACCTCAGCCATGTCTTGATTAGCTATGGCAGGCTCCATGCTAGCGACAATTCCCGCAAAATCATGACGGAAACCTCGCACTTCATCATAGAGATGACCCAGCTTATCCACCATTCCTTGCAAGGAACGATTTTCTTCTTCCTGTCTCTGAATGGTTTGCTCATCACGATAAACCTGCTCCAAATGCTTGATGTAAAAGAGCCAAGAGAAAAAGAGAATGAAAATCAAGAGAGAAATGGTCGTGTCAAAACGAACATAGAAAGAACTATTTATATTGGTCATAAACGAAGAGAATATCCTAAATACAGTCAGAGGTAGGATAATGAAAAAACTCTTACGATAGTGGGTTTTGAAAGCATCTGAAAAGAATAAATCCAAATCCAAAGACCAACGCTTCATTATTTTACAACATAGAAATATTGATAATAAATCAAATACAGATCTATATAAGGTGGAAAACGAATCTACAAAACAACAAGGCTCACCGGATAATACACGAATCCAAATTGTCAAAAATAAATAACGAATACTCTGAAAGAAGAGAAAAAGATACAGAGAAAGAAAAAAAGCTTCCCCTTTTCTTTTATGCAATTCTAATAAAAAAACACAGTAAAAGAAGAGAATGATTCCTATATGGAATAATTCTCCAAATGTTTGACGAGCAGATAAACTAATTAAAAATACAAGGACCCAATAACGTTTTTTATAAAATTCTGGGGAAATTTGAGCACCCAAATAAATAGTAGGCATCATGGTTGAAACGACTACCAACAGTATATATAGCACAGAAACTAAGAATTCTAAAATAATCATAAATAAATCTAATCTCTAACGAATACTGTGAATTTAAGCAAAGTGTCTACCCGTACTAAATAATTTATCGCACCATTTTACGGTATCTTCAAAAATCCCTCCACCATTCATTTCCTCCAAAACCTCTGGAGTTAATTCTTCAAATTGTTTCAATTCTTCAAATGTATTTTTCATTTCCATGACAGACTCCTTTTCATTATTTTATAGATAACTCTATCCCCTGATCCATCTACA
This sequence comes from Streptococcus sp. k-90, assembly GCF_013277565.1. Taxonomy (GTDB): domain Bacteria; phylum Bacillota; class Bacilli; order Lactobacillales; family Streptococcaceae; genus Streptococcus. The sequence continues at coordinate 67,402 of NZ_VMNE01000015.1, forward strand.
AAAGGCTTTAGCTTCCTTTTAAAATACAAGAAATCTAAAGCCTCCTGGAAATGGTATATTGGTTAGAGCGTTAACGATTAGTTGTGAAGATGTTATTTTTATTTAACCACAACCACTTTATAATATTCGTTTGAGTGTGGAGATTCAATCTTAATTTTTTCACCGTATAAACCATCGATTTCTTTATCCAGATAATCTGAAACTCCCGATGGCAAACGTTTCATCTTAAGAATCTCACCAGATTGATCCGCATAGGCTAGGATGTGATAGTGGGTTGTAGCCATACCATCATCAATTAATACAAAGTAACCTGTTTTGAGCTTACCTTGCTCATTTTCTAAATAGTATAATTTATTGTTATTGATTGTAAAGTGGGTAGCCCCAAGACGAAGTCGTACACCTGGATTTTCTAAATAGACATCATTGCCAACTTTTTTGATTTCTGAATAGGTTGTCATTGCTGGGATATTAACCACACGATATCCATTTTCATCAAAGTAGTAGCGATTTGGTAAGTTTTGGAAGTTCTGTACAACCGCCTTAGAATCAATTTCTTGTCCTTCTTCTTTATTATCCACTAAAGCTAAGGTAGTATTTGCAACCTCATCCCCATATTTGTCAGAAAACTTCTTGATTTCAGGCTTGATATACCAAGTGTTTTTTTCAATAATAACATCGTCACCTTTAGCATTTAGCAAATATTCTTGCCCATCTCCAAGTTTGACAATATCATGAATATTGTATCCAGCATCTTTTCTATTTGCTAGATAGCCATCCTTACCAATGACATAACTTTCCCCATCACTGGCTGGAACAGCTCTATCTGCAACCATAGCACCTGATCTTTCAAAGTAAGACCATTTACCATTTGCAGTCGCCCATCCTGTTGCCATAGCGCCACCGTCTTTGAGGTAATACCATGTAGATCCTTCTTTGTACCAACCTGTACGCATGGCACCACTATCTGCTAGTGAGTACCATGTGCTACCTTCCTTGTACCAGCCAGTGCGCATAGCACCACTATCTGCTAGAGAATACCAAGTATTGCCGTCTTTGAGCCAGCCTGTCTGCATTTTACCAGTGCTGTCGAAGTGATACCATGAGCCAGCATTTTGTACCCATTTATCCTTAGCGAGACTACCATCTTGTGAAAGATTCCAGTCAGCACCATTTTTAACCCAAGTATCTGCAGCCTGTGCTTGGTTGATAGACAAAAGCAGACCAGCACCTGCAAGCAAACCAAGAGTAAGTAGTTTAGATTTTTTCATAGCCATTTCCTCCTTTATTGAATAGCTATAAGAGGACTTACCTCTTTATTTAGCTATATTCTAATACTTTTCATAGTCAAAGTCAATAATATTGTGAAAAATTAGACAATATTACCAATATCTACGAATTGTATTTTGAGTAATACCGTATTGATACAACTCTATAAAAATCCTTTCTTTTTTCTCCTTTTTGGAGATTGATTTTTTCTGACTCTATTATATCCCTTATTTCTCCTCAGATTTCTCCTGTCCCTAGAAAGACTAAATCTGTTCCTAAACGGTCACTTATACTCAATGAAAATCAAAGAGCAAACTAGGAAGCTAGCCGCAGGTTGCTCAAAACACTGTTTTGAGGTGGCAGATAGAGCTGACGTGGTTTGAAGAGATTTTCGAAGAGTATTAAGCCAAATAAAAAATTCCAAAGCAAATGCCTTGGAACTTCTTATCTTTATTTTGCTTGAATGATCTTGATAACATCCCCTACACTTTGGAGTTGATCAATTTCCTCATCACTGATTTCGATATTAAATTCATCTTCCAGAGTCAAGATAAACTCCATCAAGTCAACTGAGTCAGCATCCAAGTCGTCTTTCAGACTCAAGGATTCTGTTACGACAAAGTCCTCTCCCTGTCGCTCTTGGATAATGGTCACAATACGGTCAAAAATTTCTTTTTCTGTCATCTCTTTTATTCTCCTGAAAATTCACGCGCAGTCTGGGCAACTACGTCTGTTTCTAGCATGGTACGAATCTGGCGGATTGTACTATAAACAGCCTTGGCATCGCTTGAGCCATGAGTCTTGACAACAGGTGCCTTGACACCAAACAAGACTGCTCCACCAACATCTGAGTAGTTGAGCTGTTTTTTCAAACCTCTGAGGCTATTCTTGAGAAGTAGTGCGCCTAGTTTCGCTCGAAGACCACCACCTGTAATAGCTGTCTTGAGCAAGCCCATGATTCCCATGGCTGTCCCTTCAATGGATTTGAGCACAGCGTTTCCCGTGAAACCATCTGCCACAACAACATCTGCAACGCCATTCATCAAATCACGCGCTTCCACGTTTCCGATAAAGTTTAAACTTTCATCAGCCACTAGTAATTCATAGGTTTCCTTACGAAGTGGGTCTCCCTTACTACTCTCTGTTCCGTTATTGAGCAAGCCAACACGTGGTTGCGCAATTCCACGAACATTTTTAGCATAGAAGGAACCTAGAACCGCATATTGATGGAGGTGCTGGGCTGTATTTTCTGCATTAGCTCCGAGGTCTAGCATGTCAAAACCTTTCCCATCTACAGTCGGCAAAGTCGACATAAGACCTGGTCGATCGATGTTCTTGATACGACCTACGATGAAGAATCCAGCCGCCAACAAAGCACCTGTATTCCCAGCCGAGAGAACAGCGTCTGCTTCACCCTCTTTGACAGCCTTGGCTGCCAATACCATACTGGCATTTTTCTTCTTCCGAATAGCTCTAGCAGGTTCATCGTCTGAATCAATCTTCTCATCCGTATGGATAATTCTGACGCGCTCTGTCGCTGTCAGATATTGCTTGATTTTAGCTTCATCTCCGTAGAGTTGAACCTCGATATCTGAAAAGTCAGCTAGGGCTTGATTGATACCCTCAACGATGGCCTGAGGTGCGTAATCGCCCCCCATGGCATCTACTGCGATTTTTTTCATTTCTTTTCCTCTTTTAGTAATTGTCCCCAGTCTGCTAGGGAATCAATAAATTTCTTTGATTTTAGGTGAATCCCAACGTACTCTTCGTAGAGTTGATCCATAAATTGGCGTAGCTCTTGCTTGATTTCAGTCTTGAGCGAAATGGTCTCCAAGGTCTCAAAATCGATAGCTTGAAATTGATTGAGCAGATAAGGGATATTGGGATTCAGATGACATCGTTTCTCATCCTCATGATAATGCTCTGGGCAAAGACAGGCTCCATATTTGAAAGAAAAGTCAAAAGCCTGGCCAACCCTATGGCAAAAGACACACTCATTAAAATTGAGGCTGATTCCAAATCGAGTCAAGATTTGAATTTCAAAAATAGTAGTCAAAACTTGATAATCCAAGCCAGCTTCCATCAATTCCAAAGTCTTTTGCAAAAAAGCAAACAAGGGAGCATCCTGCTGATTATCCTGCAAACTAGCATCTGCAAGAGCCGCCACATAGGTCGCATAGGCCATGACAAAGAGATCGCTATTAATCTTGGGAAAGGTCATCACCTCGTGATAGTCCTCAATGTAACTGAGTCCGTCATCATTGATTCGCAAGAGAAATCGTGCCAGCACTAAGGGCTGAATAACCGACGCCAGTTTGGACTGGCCAGCATGTTTAACGAAAAACATGCGCTTGCCAGCCTGCTCTGTAAAAATCTTAACTAACTTGTCATCCTCACGAAAGTTACGATTGTAGAGCACCAAACCTTGACTCGTGATAGACTGAATCATGCTTCTCTCATGTACTCCTCAAGTCGTTTCATGGCTTCTGTGATAGTCCCCATGCTGGCCGCATAAGACAGACGAACATATCCTTCCCCGTAACGCCCAAAGGCAGCACCAGGGATAAAGGCAACGGCCTTCTTCTGAGCAAAATCTTTCAGAAAAGCAAAGGAATCTTGATTGTAGCCGTCTGGAATCTTAGCAAAGATATAGAAGGCACCGTCTGGTTTGATAATCTCAAAACCAAGAGCAGTCATTTTCTCGATAATATAGTCCCGACGCTGGATGTATTCCTTCTTCATAGGCTCCGCATCGTTTTTACCAGCTGTCAAGGCTTCTACCGCAGCATGTTGCGCCATGGTATTTGCGGCAGTGACCAAGTACTGGTGACTCTTGATTAACTGGGCTGTGAAGACCGCAGGAGCAAAAATCAAGCCCAAACGCCAACCTGTCATAGCATGCGATTTAGACAAACCATTGATAATGATAGCCTGGTCTCTCAACATCGTTCCTAGAGACACATGGGCTTCCCCTGTATAGGTCAATTCTGAGTAGACCTCATCACAGACAACGAAAATTTCGTACTTGCGTAAAACGTCTGCCAAAGCTTCCAACTGCTCCCGACTGTAGGTAATTCCTGTCGGATTGGCTGGATAGTTGAGAATAACCGCCTTGAGCTTGTCACCTTGCTCCAAAATAGCCTTCTCCAACATCTCAGGAGTCAAGACAAAACCATTTTCAGTCGTGTCAATCTCGACAACCTCTGCCCCAACTAGATTGACAATCGGTTCATAACCTGGATAAGCAGGAGCTGGCAAGAGCACCTTGTCTCCCTCTTCTAAAATAGCTGTCAAAGTAGCAGATAAGGCTTCTGTCGCCCCAATTGTAACCAAGATTTCATTTTCAGGAGCATAGTCCAGTTGGTACTTTTCCTTAACAAAGTCACTAGCTGCCTGACGTAAGGTCAGCAGACCACTCATCCCTGTATAGTAGGATTGGTTCTGGTCAATCGCTCGCTTAGCCGCCTCCTTGACATGATCTGGCGTTGTAAAATCAGGTTCCCCCAAGGTCAAACGTAAGACCCCAGGAATCTCAGAAATAGCCTGGTCAAACTGACGAATCAACGAAACTTGAATCTTATCTAACTGTTTATTAAAGCGCTTAGTTAAGTCCATAGATACCTCCTACTTTCAAAACGTATCTCTATTATACTATAAAAGCCCCCCGACCGCAAAAATACATGATAGAATAACGCTAACATAACAAATTGAAGTATGTTAAAATGGATTTGTCGCAACTCCACTAACGAACTTAGTTTGGAGGTGAGTTTTTGCTAATCTTCGTTACAGTTATTCTAGCACCATTACTGATTACTATTACCGGTAATATCATTTCTGAGTGGATAGTCAGAAAGTGGTTAGATAAGCGCGACAAAAAAATATAACCTGAGTTTAGTTTTAATGTAACTGGACAAAAAGAAATACCAGAGGTGGAGCTCTGGTATTTCTTTTTGCCAAGACTTCGTTACAGTTCTTGTAAGATTATTATTACATAATTAGCACTACTTGTCAAATAATTGTTAGGACCTACTTTCTATTTTACTTTTCCTGTTTACAGGTCTATAATGGTAACAGATTCTATTTGGAGGTTTTTATGTCATTTCTATCAAAAAATGGAGCAGGTATCTTGGCCTGCCTTCTCATTTCTATCGTATCTTGGTACTTAGGAGGATTCTTCCCTGTCATTGGCGCGCCCGTTTTTGCCATTTTCATAGGCATGCTCCTACATCCCTTTCTCTCGTCCTATAAACAACTGGATGCTGGGTTGACCTTTAGTTCTAAAAAATTGCTCCAATATGCCGTTGTCTTGCTTGGTTTTGGTCTCAATATCTCGCAGGTCTTCGCAGTTGGCCAATCTTCACTCCCTGTCATCCTGTCCACTATCTCAATAGCTCTGATTATTGCCTACTTCTTCCAGCGCTTCTTTGCACTGGATACAAAACTGGCTACCTTGGTTGGAGTAGGTTCTTCAATCTGTGGTGGTTCTGCCATTGCTGCGACAGCGCCCGTTATCCATGCCAAGGAAAAGGAAGTAGCCCAATCCATTTCCGTTATCTTTTTCTTCAATGTCTTGGCTGCGCTCATCTTTCCAACCCTCGGCACCTGGCTTCATCTATCCAATGACGGCTTCGCCCTCTTTGCAGGAACAGCCGTTAATGATACTTCCTCTGTAACCGCCACAGCCAGCGCCTGGGACAGCCTTTACCAAAGTAATACCCTCGAATCCGCAACCATTGTCAAACTTACGCGGACACTGGCTATCATCCCCATCACTCTCTTTCTCTCCTACTGGCAAAGTCGCGAGCAAAAAAATAAGCAAGGCTTTCAACTGAAAAAAGTATTCCCACTTTTTATCCTTTACTTTATCCTTGCATCTCTCCTAACTACCCTCCTGACCTCTCTCGGTGTGTCCAATAGTTTCTTTACCCCTCTCAAACAACTCTCCAAATTCCTCATTATCATGGCCATGAGTGCTATCGGACTCAAAACCAATCTAGTAGCTATGGTCAAATCCAGCGGAAAATCCATTCTTCTTGGAGCCATATGCTGGATTGCCATCATCCTCACCAGTCTTGGTATGCAGACCCTTATCGGCATTTTCTAACACTCTTCGAAAATCTCTTCAAACCACGTCAACGTCGCCTTGCTGTATATATGTGACTGACTTCGTCAGTCTTATCTACAACCTCAAAACTGTGTTTTGAGCAACCTGCGGCTAGTTTCCTAGTCTGCTCTTTGATTTTCATTGAGTATAACACAAAAGGTAGCCCACCAGCTACCTTTTTCTTATGCTTCCTTAATCAAGCGAGTATGTTCTCTCTTGATGCAACGATTCATCACGATATCATCACATCCACCAGCACGCAAGATCTCTTCCGCTTCTAGATTTTCAAGTCCTAGCTGCGCCCAAAAAATCTTAGCATCAGCCTTGAGAAAATCACGCGCCACATCTGGCAAAAACTCACTGCGACGGTAAACATTGACAATATCTACAGGAAAAGGAATCTCTGCTAGGCTAGCATAAGCCTTTTCACCCAAGATTTCTCCACCTGCTACCTTGGGATTGACTGGGATGATTTTATAACCCCGGGCCTGCATTTCCTTGGTCACTCGATTGCTAGTTGTTTCCTCACGGTCTGACAAACCCACAACAGCAAGGGTTTTACTCGTTGCGAGATACTGACGAATCACGCCATCACTTGGATTGATAAATTCTTGACTCATAGAAATCCTCCTTTTTCATCAGTATAGCACATTTTGAAAAGGCTTGCATAATTCTACTACAAAAAAGGAAGACTAGCTCCCTTTTTATTTAGCCTCGTACCAGGTTGCCCCTTCATTCTCATCCGCGATGAGGGGAACACTGAGTTGAATGGCTTCTTCCATGGTTTGTTTGACCAATTTTTTCATCTCTGCCAATTCAGATTTAGGAACTTCAAGGACAATTTCATCGTGTACCTGCAGAAGCATCTTAGTCTGATAACCACCTGCAACCAAGGCTTTATCCAGCTGAATCATGGCAATCTTGAGAATATCTGCTGCCGAACCCTGGATAGGAGAGTTGATAGCTGTCCGCTCGGCAAAACCACGAATATTAAAGTTTCGCGAATTGATATCTGGCAACTCACGACGACGCTTGAAGAGAGTCTCCACATAGCCCTTATCACGCGCCTCACGCACCACTTCATCCATGTAGTTTTTAATACCTGGGAAGCGTTCAAAGTAGGTATCAATGTAGGCTTTGGCCTCCTTACGGCTAATGCCCAAATTATTAGACAAACCAAAATCTGAAATCCCGTAAACCACTCCAAAGTTAACCGCCTTGGCATTGCGACGGTCGTTTGCAGTCACATCCTCAGGACGCTCAATGCCAAAGACCCGCATGGCTGTCGAAGTATGGATATCTGCCCCCTCTTGGAAGGCCTTGATCAAGTGTTCATCTTTAGAGATATGTGCCAAAACGCGCAATTCAATCTGTGAATAGTCCGAACTAAGCAGGACACTATCCTCCCACTCAGGTACAAAAGCTTTCCGAATGAGACGCCCTTGTTCCAAACGCACAGGAATATTTTGCAAGTTTGGATCCACACTAGACAGACGACCTGTTTGGGTTAAATCCTGCACATAGCGAGTATGAATCTTTCCATCAGCTAAAATCCAGTCCTGCAAGCCAATCACATAAGTGGATTGAATCTTAGCAATTTGACGGTAATCCAGGATTTTCTTAACAATCGGTGCAATAGGAGCTAGACGCTCCAACACATCCACCGCTGTCGAATAACCTGTCTTGGTTTTCTTAGTGTATTCTAGAGGTAGCTCCAATTTTTCAAAGAGAAGCACGCCCAACTGCTTAGGCGAGTTGATATTAAACTCCTCACCAGCCAGTTCGTAAATCTCTTGAGTGAGTTTTTCAATGACAAGCTCATTTTCAGCCTGCATCTCAAGCAAGGTCTCTTTCTTGACCCTAATCCCAGCAATTTCCATCTTGGCAAGGACAAAGGCTAGAGGTTGCTCTATATCATAAAGAAGCTCTAATTGCCCATTTTCACTGAGTTTTTCAAGCAAAATAGGCTCTGTTTCGACTAAAACAGCAAGCTTACAAGCCAAGTGTTCCAAGAATTTCTCACGTTCAGGAAGGGCCTTTTTAACACCCTTACCGTAGAAAGTTTCATCATCAACCAAGTAAGTCTGACCATAAAGACTAGCAATAGTCGCAATTTCATTGTCCTCCACAGTCGAAAGAAGGTATTTAGCCAAACGGCTATCAAAAGCAGGCGACTGCAAATCCACACCAAAACGATGCAAGAGCACTTTAGCTTTTTTAAAATCATAAACTCTCAGAGGTGTTTTTTCTAAAAAGTCCTTGAAAATCGGCTCTTGCAAAAGCTCAAGCTTGTCTGTAGCATAGAGCTTATCCCCACAAGACCAGGCAAAACCAACCAAATCATCCATATGGTAATTCTCACCAAAAAGCTCAAAGTGGAAGATAGACTCCTCACTCAGCATATCTTGACTGACTTGATCAACGATAGTAAAGTCCAAGCTCTCAGCTACATCAGCTGACGATACATTTAAAGCCTGCTTGAGCTGTTTGAAGCCCATCTCATCGTAGAATTTCCCGAGATTTTCCACATCTGGACCACTATAGACCAAATCCTCCAAACCAATCTCAACCGGTGCCTTAGTATCAATAGTCGCTAGTGTTTTAGACAAAAAGGCCTGTTCCTTATCATTGATGAGATTTTCCTTCATCTTAGAAGCCTTCATTCCATCAATATTTTCATAAATCCCCTCGAGCGAACCATGCTCCAGCAAGAGCTTAATACCCGTCTTTTCACCGATTTTGGTTACTCCAGGGATATTATCCGACTTATCACCCATGAGCGCCTTGAGATCGATAAACTGCGTCGGTGTAATGCCCATCTTTTCCATAAGATATTCTGGCGTAAAGGCCTCAAACTCAGCCACACCTTTCTTGGAAATTTCAACCACCGTATGCTCATCCGTCAGCTGAATCAAATCCTTGTCCCCACTGACAATGGTAATATCAAAACCATCCTGTTCTGCTAGCTTATCCAGCGTCCCAATGATGTCGTCCGCCTCATACTGAGCCAACTCATAATGACGAATCCCCATATGATCCAGCAATTCACGAATAAAAGGAAATTGCTCACGAAACTCATCAGGAGTCTTAGCTCGACCACCCTTATAGTCCGCATACATCTCTGTACGGAAGGTCGTCTTTCCCGCATCAAAAGCCACCAAAACATGACTCGGCTCAACCCGTTCCAACAAATGGCTCAACATCAACTGGAAACCGTAAATCGCATTGGTATGCAAGCCAGCTGCATTCTTAAAACGGTCCAACTGCTGATACAGCGCAAAAAACGCCCGAAAAGCAACAGAAGACCCATCAATCAATAATAATTTTTTCTTATCCATACACCCATTATAAAGGAAAGCACCAAAAAATACCATTGGGAAGAGCCAGACCAAGTATTTTTCATACTTTTTCCGAATAAATAGATAGAAGCATCAAATCTAGTAAACCTATATTTAAAAATGTGCTATAATGAAAGGAGAGAAAGTATGGCATTACGTCATCCGGGCATCAGCCCAACCAATGATTTGGTTGCTAAGAAAATCTTTAGCAACCCAGAAATCACTTGTCAATTTATCCGCGATATGTTGGACTTACCAACCAAAAATGTAACTATTTTGGAGGGAAGCAATATTCATGTCTTGCCTTCCATGCCATACTCGGCTCAGGATTTCTATACCAGTATAGATGTCTTGGCGGAGTTGGATAATGGGACACAAGTAATCATTGAGATTCAGGTACATCATCAGAATTTTTTCATCAATCGCCTATGGGCTTATCTATGTAGTCAGGTCAATCAAAACTTAGAAAAAATTCGCCAACGTGAAGGTGATACACACCAGAGTTACAAACACATTGCACCCGTTTATGCTATAGCTATCGTGGATAGCAACTACTTCTCAGATGACTTAGCCTTTCACAGTTTTAGTATGCGAGAGGATACGACAGGTGAGATTTTAACCATAACCAATAATGGACAAGAAAACCATTTGGTTAAGATGGCGTTCTTGGAATTAAAAAAATACAGAGAAACCAGCAAGGATAGCGTTCGCAAGCCATGGTTGGAGTTTTTCGGGAACAAACCCTTTACCCAGCGCCCCGAGCGAGCCATCAGCCAAGCAGACCAACTGCTGGACTACAAGAGCTGGTCTGAGGAGGACAGGAAGATGTTTAGTGAACAACGCAGGCGTGAGGAACAGGCATTATTGGCTCAGGATTATGCCTTGGAACAAGCCGAAGAAAAAGGTATTGAACGTGGAAAACTGCTTGCTTTTTTAGATATGGTTCGCCAACATCTTTTAACCGTTGAGGTTGCAAGTGAGCAATTGGGCATGAGCGTCGCTGAGTTTGAGGCGTTGTTGTAAAACCAGCACTAACGGTCAAGAAAACCATCTAGTCAAGATGGCATTCTTAGAATTAAGAAAATACAGAGAAACCAGCAAGGATAGCGTTCGCAAGCCGTGGTTGGAGTTTTTTGGGAATAAGCCATAAGCCAGGCAGACCAACTGCTGGACTATAAGAGCTGGTCTGAGGAGGACAGAAAGATGTTTAGTCAACTACGGATGCGTGAAGAACAAGCATTATTGGCTCATGACTATGCCTTGGAACAAGCTGAGGAGAAAGGTTTAGAGCGTGGTCGTGCAGAAGGGATTGAACAAGGTTTAGAACGTGGTCGCGCAAAAGGGATTGAACAAGGCTTAGAACGTGGAAAAGTTGAAGGAAGGAAAGAAGGGAAAATTTTTGCCTTCCTAGATATGGTTCGCCAAGGTCTTCTGACTTCGGAGGTTGCGAGTCAGCAGCTAGGCATGACTGTCTATGAGTTTGAAGAGTTCTTGTAAAACAATATAATCACTAATAACATAAAAGTGAACAGGACTGAAATATTATCCTGTTCACTTCTTTCATTTACCCGAGACAATTCAAATTCATCCCAAACTCAAAAGAGAAGGCAAAAAATCCTTCTCTTTCATATCTCTTAACTAATTGGATTTTACATTTCACAAATGGAAGAGCGCCTAGAGATACTAATTATTTAACTGCAGTATTATCTTAGTAAGTATCTGCTATAAAAAACTAAGCTAAAAATCTCCTAGTGACATAAACTAATTCAAACTACACCCACTCACCATTAGCGTTTACTGTGTAACCATCGATGGTTGTATTCACAGCCAAAGCACCTGATGGATATGAGTAATACCATTTACCGCTAACTTGGAACCAACCTGTCACCATAGCACCTGAGCCTTTAAGGTAGTACCAAGTACCACCCACTTTAGCCCAGCCAGTTTCCATAGCACCTGAGCTATTTAGGTAATACCAAGTACCGCCATCTTGTAACCAGCCGGTTTGCATTTCACCTGAACCATTTAGATAATACCATTTATTACCATCTTTGATCCACCATTTTTGCATCACACCTTCAGCATTAAAGTAGTACCATTTACCGCCATCTTTAAGCCATCCAACTTGACGTTTACCTTCTTTGTTTACATAAATCCAGTGATTATCAACTTTGTTCCAACCAGCTTTTGTATTAGAATCATCTGTCAAGAAGTATGTTTTTCCATCAACAGTGATTTCACCGAACTTACGTTCACCTTCTTCAGTGACATAGTAATACTTGTCGCCAGCGCCTTTGATGAGACCTGTCTTACGCTCACCTTCTGCAGTGATGTAATACCATTTACCATCACTATCTTTTACAATACCAGATTGCGCTTTACCATCTGCAGTAAAGAAGTACCATTTTGTACCAACTTTATGAACTCCGTTTGTAACAACACCATCTTTTACAAAGTAAGTTTTATCATTATCTGTTACAACTTCTGTCTTACGGACACCATTTCCATCAAAGTAATAAGTCTTTTCACCTACTTTGATAAAACCAGTTCTCTTCACACCTTGATTATCTAGATAGTAGCGTTCAGACTCATTTTCAATGATACCACGAGCCATAACTCCTTCGCTATTGAAGTAGTATGTTTTGTTATCAATGATTGCCCAACCTTTGACTGGATTTCCTTTTGAGTAGAAATAGCGATTACCCGATACTTCACGCCAGCTATTTCCTTTATCAGTAGATTTATAACCTTGTTTATTCAAATCCGCTGACGCTGTATTAGGATCATTTTCCAATTCAGCAAGCTTTGTTCCCTTTAATACAAATACATAGTAACGTACTCCACCTTCTACATAAGTACTTTGATATTCATATTTATCTATGTACTTATGCTTGTCAATTTTTTGATCTCCTGCTTCAAAATAGACAGTTGTACGAGTACGGGCACTATCATTAGCAACAGTTATCCATTCTGTTTTACGAACAAGTTCTTCTGCATGTACAGAAGGAGCAGTAATTGCTGAGTAAGTAGTTAAAGCAGCAGCACCCGTCATTGTTACACTAGCTAGAGCTAGTGCTAAAGCTTTTTTATTTTTCATGTGAACATTCTCCATTTTTTTAAATTTAGGTATTATGCCTATTTTTATTGTATCTTATTTTTTAAAAAAATTCTAAGAAAAACTGGATTTTTATGGTAAAAATAAAAAGTAGGAGATTTCTCCTACTTTTTATTGAATTAGATTATTTAACCCATTCACCGTTTCCGTTAACAGTGTATCCACCTACAGTAGTGTTAACTGCAAGGGCACCTGAACCGTCAACATAGTACCATTTACCAGAAACTTCAAACCATTGACTAGCTTTCATAGCACCTGAGTTTTCAAGGTAGTACCATTTACCACCGTCTTGCAACCAACCAGTTTGCATAGCGCCTGATCCGTTTAGGTAGTACCAAGTGTTTCCATCTTTAACCCACCATTTTTGCATTACGCCTTCAGCGTTAAAGAAGTACCATTTACCGTCAACTTGTTTCCAACCTGTAACAGCTTTGTTAGAAGCGTAGTATTTCCATCCAGCTTCTTCTTGTACCCATTGGTCTTTCATAACGTTGTATGAGTCAGTTTTTTCAAGAACCAAATCAACGTTTGCGTTTGTGAACATATCAGCTTTTCCATCTTGGTCTAAATCAGCAGAACCACTATACACAAATGTTCCTTCTGCGACGCTACCGATTTCCGCACCGTTTGAAGTTTTATTTACTGTGTAAAGTCCACTATTTGACTCAATACCTTTTACAACATACCCTTTTGGTACATAAGCAACACGGTATTGAACCAATCCGCCATTTGCTACTGCAAGTTCAACATCACCTGCCGCATCAGACTCAGCAGAAACAACGTTTGCTTTAGCGTAGTTCAAGTAGTCAGCTTTGTTTGCCCAAATCATAACATCAACTTTAACACCTGCTACTGCATTACCTTTGATATCACGAACATGGAAACGTACATGTGAACCGTTACCAAATTTTACTGCTTTAATAACTTTTCCATCTTTATCCTTAACAACATCATATGGATTTGTAGCTGGTTCAGCTGGTTTGTATTGGTCAGCATCTGGCACTGCATGGTGGAATGAAGGGTGTTCATTTGCACTATATGCGTTACCTACAATTTTACCAGTTCTAGGATCTACTTTACCATATACTGTACCACCATTAGTAGCACCAGCAGAAGTGCTAAGATCATTAGCTGAAACAGCTTGAACAGCACCAAATGCTGCAAGAGCGACTGCGCTTGTCAATAAAACTTTTTTCATCGTTTTATCTCCTTTGTTTTTCATTATATATTTTTCGTAAGACTATCTTACTACCATACAGTATATAAATATTTGCAGGATTTGTCAAGGGTTTTCTTCTAGTTTTTAAAGTTTTTACCTATTTTTTCAAAAAAAGGTGAAAAAACATCTTTGTGAGAAAAATACCCGTCAAATATTGTATTTTTGAGTGAAAATCTCACAAACTGATCATCCTTGAGTAAAATCATTCATATCTAATCCACATAGACAGTTGGATAGAACTCACTTCCTTGGTATTATCTTATAAACCCTCATAAAAGTCAAGTAAAAACGGCAAGTATTCAACTAAAACTTGCCATTTCATAAACTTTCTACTATATAAAGATAAAGATTGAACTCATAATAAAGCTTCAAACTCAGCAACCGTCATACCCAATTGTTGACTCGCAACCTCAGGTGTCAGAATACCTTGACGGACTAGATTTGCTAACATAGCGAAACTTCCTTCAGCTTTCCCACGCTCTAAACCTTGTTCAATACCTTCTGCACGACCACGTTCTAAGCCTTTTTCAATACCTTCGGCCCTAGCAGTTTCCAAGGCATAGTCCTGTGCTAACAAGGCTTGTTCTTCGCGCATACGTAGTTGACTAAACATTTTCCTGTCCTCCTCAGACCAGCTCTTATAGTCCAGCAGTTGGTCTGCCTGACTGATGGCTCGCTCAGGTTGCTGGGTAAAGGGTTTATTCCCGAAAAACTCCAACCATGGTTTGCGAATGCTATCTTTGCTGGTTTCTCTGTATTTTTTTAATTCCAAGAATGCCATCTTAACCAGATGGTTTTCTTGACCGTTATTGGTGATGGTTAAGACCTCACCTGTCGTGTCTTCTCGCATACTAAAGCTATGAAAAGCCAAATCATCTGAGAAGTAGTTGCTGTCCACAATTGCGATTGCGTATACTGGTGCGATGTGTTTGTAACTTTGATGAGTATTGCCTTCTTGCTGGCGAATTTTTTCTAGATTTTGATTGACCTGACTGCACAGGTAAGCCCACAGGCGATTGATGAAAAAATTCTGATGATGAACCTGAATCTCAATAATTACTTGAGTGCCATTGTCCAACTCCGCCAAGACATCAATACTTGTATAGAAATCTTGCGCTGAATAGGGCATGGAAGGTAAGACATGAATATTACTTCCCTCCAAAATGGTCACATTTTTGGCTGGCAAGTCCAGCATATCGCGAATAAATTGACAAGTGATTTCTGGATTGCTGAAAATTTTCTTAGCAACCAAATCATTGGTTGGGCTGATGCCCGGATGTCTTAGAATCATCCTTTTCCTCCTTTTATTATACCACAGTTTTAAATCTAGGTTTCCTAGATTCACTGTTACTATCTATTTATTCGGAAAAGAGACGAAAAAAACCTGAGAATTATCTCAGGCTTGATTATTAAATCTTTTTCTCAATACCAAAAAGTGGAGAAAGTGGGCGTTTTTCATGGATACGGACGATAGCATCCCCCAAGAGATGAGCGATTGAAATCTGCTCAATCTTATCAATCAAACGCTCTTCTGGCAGATAGATGGTATCCAAAACAACCAATTTCTTAATAGCTGATTTTTGGATATTGTCCATAGCAGGACCAGAAAGAACTGGGTGAGTACAGCTTGCATAGACTTCAACAGCACCAGCTTCCGCAAGGGCATCTGCCGCATGACAAATCGTTCCAGCAGTATCAATCATATCATCAATCAAGATACAAGTCTTGCCTTCGACCTTACCGATGATGTTCATGACTTCACTGGTATTCATCTTATCAACGCTACGACGTTTGTCAATGATAGCGATAGATGTTTTCAAAAATTCTGCCAACTTACGGGCACGAGTCACCCCTCCATGGTCTGGACTGACAACCACATAGTCAGAACCAACCATGCCACGACGCTCAAAATAATCCGCAATCAGAGGAGCTCCCATCAAATGATCCACAGGAATATCAAAGAATCCTTGAATCTGCGCAGCATGCAAGTCGATGGTCAACAAACGATCCACTCCAGCTACTTCAAGCATATTTGCGACAAGTTTTGAAGTGATTGGCTCACGCGCTCTCGCCTTTCTATCCTGACGTGCATACCCATAGTAAGGCATGACAACATTGACAGATTCTGCACTCGCACGCTTCAAAGCATCTACCATAATCAAAATTTCAAGCAGATTGTCATTTACAGGCGAGCTAGTTGATTGTAGGATAAAGACGTGTTTCCCACGGATTGATTCTTCGATGTTGACCTGAATCTCTCCATCTGAAAATTGGCGAACACTTGATTTCCCCAACTCTATCCCAATCTCCTGCGCCACACGTTCTGCCAATTCTTTATTAGAAGAAAGGGCAAACAGCTTTAAATCAGAAAAAGACATGATTTCCTCCGGTATATATGTATCGCTTGTGCTTTTCACAAGATTTTTCCATCTACCATTGTAGCGCTTTTTACACTATTTTTCAATCAAAAATAAAAGAAGGGCACCATATTTGTACCCTTGCATCATTCTTTTGAAAAATATTCTAGTTCATTATCTCATCGTTCTTCTCAACAAAGCGATAAGCCTGATAAAAACCATAGAGAGCAATAGCCGTAACCAATGGAATTGCTAAAGGCAACTCTGTCTCTAATTCTACAAAAGGAGAGTTAAATAAGAAGTGAGTTCCCAAGGCTAAAGCCAGGAAAATAAGCCCCTGTTTTTTGCCAACCTTCTGTCCTTTATAAGCTCTGTAAAGTAAGTAAACACCTACTACAGCCAGACCTGAAAAAGTCCAGTGAGAGGCAATTCCTGAGATGATACGCTCTAAAATTCTCGAAATAGTAAAGTCAAATCCCTCTGGCAAATCTGTACGGATATAACCAATATCCTCAATCATTTGGAATCCCAAACCAGAAGCAATGCCTAGTAAAAACAAAGATTTTAATTTTCGTATAGGAATCAAAGCTAAAACAAAAACAAGTGGCAACAATTTCAAGGGTTCTTCTACCAAAGGAGCCACAATAGCACTTTCAAAGGCATTTAAAAATGTACTATCTGGGAAAAGAACGCCCAGCAAATCATGGATATAGGTATTAGCAAAGCTAGACAACCAGCCTGAAAGGAACATCCCACCCAATAAAGACAAAATCAAGGCTTTCTTTGGCAATTCCCATTTTTTCCCAATACAGAAAAGGAAATAAAGAGCCGGAATCATGTAAAAGAGAGCTAGAAAGATAGAAACTCCCATTAGTCCATATTCCGCAGCTGACATCGAACCATCCGTATAGTAGATGGTTTCATACTGTAAACCAATACATAGCAATAAGATAAAAATAAATAAAATACTGTTTTTCTTCATACACTTTCTTTCTAAATGAAGTATTTATAATTCTACGACTGTCATACTTCCTGTATCCACATCATAAATAGCACCAGAGATAATGACATCATCTGGTATTAAGGGAGATTCGATAAGGGCTTGCATATCCTCTCGCACACTCTCCTCTATATCTTGGAAGGGCAAGAAGTCCTGGTCTGACACGTCGACACCCAGTTCCTCTTTCAAATACTCCTGAAAAGGACCATTTTCAAAGGTCTGAGCACCACAGTCTGTATGGTGCAGCACCACAATCTCTCTTGTCCCCATCTGTTGCTGGGAAATAACTAGCGAACGAATCATGTCCTCAGTCACTCGACCACCTGCATTCCGCAAGATATGAGCATCCCCAAGTGCCAAACCTAGAGCTTGCGCAACGTGCAAACGTGAGTCCATACAGGTCACAATGGCAACTCTTGTTTTGGGTTTAAGTGGCAGATTTAACTGCCCATGTAGGGCAACATAAGCCTGATTGGCTTGCATAAACTGTTCAAAATACGACATGATTCCCTCCTCGAAAATTTGATAGTCAAATATTTCTCCTATCTTATCATTTTTAAGAGGATTTGTCACAGATTAAGCAAAAACCTTTTTCAAAACTTCCTGAATCGTTGTCACACCAATGACCTGAATTTCCTTGGGTGGAGTGATTCCTGTCAAGGAATTCTTAGGTACATAAATCTTAGTAAAGCCCAGTTTAGCAGCTTCATTGATGCGTTGCTCGATACGATTGACACGGCGAATCTCTCCCGTCAAGCCCAATTCTCCTACAAAACATTCCTGAGGATTGGTTGGCTTGTCCTTGTAACTCGAAGCAATAGCAACTGCAACGGCCAAGTCTATCGCAGGTTCATCCAATTTTACACCACCAGCAGATTTGAGATAAGCATCCTGATTTTGGAGAAGCAATCCTGCCCGTTTCTCCAAAACAGCCATAATCAAGCTAGCACGATTAAAATCAAGTCCTGTCGTCGTACGCTTGGCATTTCCAAACATGGTCGGTGTCACCAAAGCCTGAACCTCTGCTAAAATTGGACGCGTCCCTTCCATGGTCACAACGATTGATGAACCAGTCGCTCCATCCAAACGCTCTTCTAGGAAAACTTGGCTCGGATTGAGTACCTCAACCAGACCACCCGACTGCATCTCAAAAATCCCAATTTCATTAGTAGAGCCAAAACGGTTTTTGACCGCTCTTAAAATACGGAAGGTATGGTGGCGTTCCCCTTCAAAGTAAAGTACCGTATCTACCATATGCTCCAACATACGAGGACCGGCCAAGGTTCCTTCCTTGGTCACATGCCCTACGATAAAGATGGCAATGTTATTGGTTTTGGCCAGCTGCATAAGTTCAGCTGTCACCTCACGCACCTGAGAAACAGACCCCTGCACCCCTGAAATCTCAGGAGACATAATAGTCTGAATGGAGTCGATGATGAGAAAATCTGGTTGGATGCGCTCCACCTCAGCTCGAACGCTCTGCATATTGGTCTCTGCATAGAGATAAAACTCGCTATCAATATCACCCAAACGCTCTGCACGTAGTTTAATCTGCTGGGCAGACTCCTCCCCGCTGACGTAGAGAACCGTACCCACTTGGGACAACTGGGTTGAGACTTGTAGGAGAAGGGTTGATTTTCCAATCCCAGGATCCCCACCGATGAGGACGAGACTTCCTGGTACCACTCCTCCCCCAAGTACACGGTTGAATTCCTCCATCTCCGTCTTGGTTCGATTGACATTGATGGAAGTCACCTCAGCCAGTTTCATGGGCTTGGTTTTCTCACCTGTCAAGGACACACGCGCATTCTTGACCTCAGCAACCTCAACCTCTTCTACAAAAGAAGACCAAGATCCACAGTTGGGGCAACGTCCCAGATATTTAGGGGAATTATACCCACAATTTTGACATACAAATGTCGCTTTTTTCTTTGCGATGATAAACCTCTTTCTATATCTCTAACTCACACTCAATCACTTGGCAAAAATCAATCTTCTCATTTGGTACAAACTGGCGCATGAGCATGCGATGAGCAACAACTACCACAGTCTGGTGTTCTCGATACTTAGACATACATTCTAGAAACCGAGACTTCATCTCCGCAGCTGTCTCATATCGAATAGGACTATTAGGAAGTAACTTCCCCTTATTTTCTAGAAACATAGTACGAGCTTTTTCAAATTTATCTGTGCCACTTTCATAAACCTGCCATTCATGTAATAAAGGCTCCACTCTCAAAGGAAGTCCCGTAGCACAAGCCACATAAGAAGCCGTTTCTAAAGCTCTTGTGACTGCAGAAGATACGATTATTTCTGCTGAAGAGAGGAAAGGATTTTTGCTCAGTTCCTGGGCTTGCTGTCGTCCCTTCTCAGACAAAGATGCCAAATCTATCCCAAATCCCGTATAAGAACGCTCCTCTAACTCACGGTAATCTGGCTCCCCGTGACGTACAAAGATAATCTTCATCTTAGTGCCCTGTCGATCCAAATCCACCAGTTCGAACGCCATCAGCCGCATCTCCATCTGCAATTAAGAAAGGAGCAAAGACAGCCTGGACCACACGTTCCCCAACTTCAAGAACAACCTCTTGGTCTGTAATATTCTTCATCTGAGCAAAAATATGCCCTTCATTCCCAGGATTTCCATAATAATCCCCATCAATGACCCCAACTGAATTAATCAAGACCAAGCCCTTCTTACGAGGGTTTGAAGAGCGATCATAGAGATAGAGAACCTCAGTTGGTTGCATATAAGCCTTAACCCCTGTCGGAACCAATACAATCTCTCCTGGCGCAATAACTGTACGCACAGCAACCTTTAAGTCGTAACCAGCCGCATGCGCTGTCTCACGCTTGGGCAATAAATTTTCATCTGTAAAACTAGAAACCAATTCAAAACCACGAATTTTCATCATCTTCTCTTTTCTATTATCATTTATTCTAGATTATTCTATCTTATTTATTCGGAAAAAGCACGAAAAAAAGAGCACACAATTCAAATCGCTTAGGGCTGCTGGATTCCTCCCCTGACCCGCTTCACGCAGAACTGTTGCTCCACTATTTATTATATCACATTCCTATTCATTTTAAAAGCAAAATTATTTTTTCCGTCTATTTCTAAAAAAGTCCTGCATAATAGCTGCGCATTCATCTTCCAAAATTCCCGTTTCAACCTCCACACGATGATTGAGACGCTCATCTGTCAAGATATCGTACAAACTCCCAGCAGCACCAAATTTCTGGTTTTTAGCCCCATAGACCACGTTTGGAATACGGGCAAGTCCAATCGCTCCACTACACATGACACAAGGCTCAATGGTCACAAAAAGAGTACAATCCAGCAAGCGCCAGCTCTCCTCACTCAGGTTCGCATTCTCTATGGCCATAATCTCCGCATGCATAACCGCTCGTTGCAATTCCTCACGTGCATTATGCCCGCGACCAATGATTTCGCCATCTTTCACAATCACACAACCAATTGGAATTTCATCGTGTTCAAGAGCAATCTCAGCCTCTCTCAAGGCCTCTCTCATGAAGACTTCTTTTTCTTCAAGTGTATAATACATCTCTTTTCTCTTTTCCTACTTATCGATTTTATTATTATATCATGAATCCCAAAACAAAAAAAGCCACCGAATGCGGTGACTTTATAGGGAGATTATTATGAAAAAGAAAAGTTTAGGATATTTGTTACAACAAGTTAGGAGGTCTTCTTGTAACTGTCTATAGTATACCCGACCTATCTTAAACAAATCTTAAAAATCTCTTAGGACCAAACACTTTCTAAAATATTTGTTTGTTCACGACCAGGACCTACTGAGAAAGTAGAAATACGAACGCCAACCAATTCACTCACACGACGAACATAGTTACGCGCATTCTCAGGAAGATCTTCCAAATTACGAACTCCGGTAATATCTTCTGACCAACCTGGCAACTCTTCATAGATAGGCTTGCAACGTTTCAATTGCTCAAGACTAGCCGGATAGTAGTCAATACGTTGACCATCAAGATCATAGGCCACACAGATCTTCACTGTATCTAAACCACTCAAAACATCGATAGAGTTCAATGAAAGGTTAGTAATACCAGAAACACGACGGCTATGACGCATCACAACTGAGTCAAACCAACCCACACGACGTGGACGACCAGTTGTTGTACCATATTCATGACCTACTTCACGGATACGTTCTCCCACTTCATCAAACAACTCAGTTGGGAAAGGACCGTCTCCTACACGACTGGTATAGGCTTTACATACACCTACAACCTTATCAATCTTACTTGGACCAACACCAGAACCAATTGTCACACCACCAGCCACAGGGTTTGATGACGTAACAAATGGATACGTACCTTGGTCGATATCTAGCATAACACCTTGTGCACCTTCAAAAAGCACACGTTTACCATTATCAAGCGCATCATTCAAGATAACAGATGTGTCTGTCACATATTTCTTGATTTGTTGACCATATTCGTAATATTCTTCAAAAATATCATCAAAATCAATCGCTTTGCTGTCATACAATTTTTCAAAAAGACGATTCTTTTCAGCAAGGTTACGTTCTAAACGCTCACGGAAAATATCTTTATCCAAAAGATCTGCAATACGAATCCCAACACGAGCAGCCTTGTCCATATAAGCTGGACCAATTCCCTTAATTGTAGTACCAATTTTATTGTCGCCCTTAGCTTCTTCTTGCAAGCGATCCAACTCGATATGATAAGGCAAAATAACATGCGCACGATCAGAAATACGCAAATTATCAGTTGTTACACCTTCCTCATGAAGATAACTCAACTCTTTCACAAGAGATTTAGGATTTACAACCATACCATTTCCAATAACAGAGATTTTTTCAGGGAAGAAAATCCCAGATGGAATCAAGTGCAACTTAAATTTTTTACCATCAATCACAATCGTGTGACCTGCATTATCACCACCTTGGTAACGTGCAATCACTTCTGCATTCGCTGAAAGGAAGTCTGTAATCTTCCCTTTACCTTCATCACCCCATTGGGTACCTACAACAACAACTGAAGTCATAATCTTGTATGAGCCCTCAGGCTCTTCCTTTCTCACATACATGGCAGGACTCTCACCTGCAATTATATCTTACAATTTATTATAAGAAAAAATCGCCTTTTTATCAAGAAGAAACAATAGAAAGATTTGCTATTTCCAACTATTAAAAAAAGATTTTAAAAAATTACTAGCTATTTACTGTTATCTTTCCATAAAAGAGTAAATTAGTTCGGAAATTTACTCAAAACATCTCAACACGAAATAAATCCCCGATTCATTATCATCTTTTCAAGATACAAACGATAAGCAACACGATAATGGTAAACGATAAAATCCCTACGACACCCAATACCATATCTCACTAAATAATAAATTAAAAATTTAAAATGAAAATGTTCCCAATCAAAATTATCACCAAATACAGTACCATACTCTTCTTCAATATTTCTATAAAAATCCGCCATCTGCTCATAAATTTTTTGTAACATAAATATATACTCCTTTTCTTTTTTATGAACTTATTCTAACAAAAAATTTTACACATTCACTATCAATTCCTGAATTGTCAAAATACAAATCTCAACAAGATAACAAATAAGAAAAGTTGACAGGATAGGAAGAAATTTACTACCTAAATTAGACTATTATAAAGACCTTATTAACTGCTTTACACTCAAATATTTTTAAAAAGCAACCTTGTCCATTGTCTGCTGACAGTGGACTTTAAAACACTTTTTTCCAGTCCTTGAATAACTTCTTGAAGCTTATCAATAACTTTGGAAAGACTTATTTTTAAAACCTCGTTTTCGAATTTCTTTCCAGACTTGTTCAATAGGGTTCATTTCTGGTATATAAGGCGGGATAAAAGCCAACTCAATATTACTTGGAATCTCTAAGGTACTTGATTTATGCCATATAGCATTATCCATTACAAGTAAAATATAGTCATTTGGATAAGCTTGTGAGACTTGCCGTAGAAATTCATTGGTCCACTCAGTATTGCATCCTCCAGCAATAAGTAAGAAGGAATCTCCTGTCTGAGCATCTACTGCCCCATAACAATAGCGATATTCTCACATATAATGACTAGTATTGCTAGGTCGGATTCCTTTAGAAGCCCCAAAAGAACTCATCTTACTGATTCTTCCGAAACCAGCTTCATCTTGGTACATCAAGCGTACTTTCTTATAAGTCCCCTCCTCTTTAAATCACTTACTTAAGGTCTCGAATGTAGATTTTATTTTTAGACGTCTCAATTGTTTGAGCGTCTGCCTTCTTGAGATGTTCAGGTCAAGGAGTGACCGCTCGCCAACCATGGCGTTTCAGGAGATAATAGAAACCATCACGTGTGGAAGTGCGATCAATCTCTTTTTGATAGGCTTCAAATAACTAATTGACAGTTATAAATTCCTCAGCCTGAGCAGCTTCTATATGACGTTTTAGAAATACTTGTTCTTCTTCGTAAGTCGTAAGTCATATATTCTCGATGACGTCCACCACGGGTCTCTTGAAGAAGAGCTTCTAAACCAAACTCCTTATATTTTTTCAAATTCTTCCAAACAGTTGTTTTATCGCAATCTAGCAGATCCATGATTTCCTTATAACTCTTATCTTTTGAGCGAAAATAAATAATCTGTAGACGTTTGTGATATTTGGCGTATGATGAATCTCTTAGGAGTTGTTCAATTTTTTGGATCTATAATATTTGTAGTGGGTAAATCCCCTATAGATATTGTAGAAAAAAAGCTCCATATAACCTATAATGAAAAGCGACAAAACAACTCATTAGAAAAAATCATATGGAACAACTACATTTTATCACAAAATTACTCGATATCAAAGACTCAAACATCAAAATTCTAGACATCATCAATAGGGATACAAACAAGGAAATCATCGCTAAACTGGATTATAATGCCCCATCTTGTCCTGATTGTGGAAGCCAAATGAAGAAATATGACTTTCAAAAACCGTCTAAGATTCCTTACCTCGAAACGACTGGTATGCCTACTAGAATCCTCCTGAAAAAGCGTCGATTCAAGTGCTATCACTGTTCAAAAATGATGGTCGCTGAAACTTCTATCGTCAAGAAAAATCACCAAATTCCTCGTATCATCAATCAAAAGATTGCTCAAAAGTTGATTGAAAAGACTTCTATAACCGACATTGCTCATCAGCTGGCCATTTCAACTTCAACTGTCATTCGAAAGCTCAATGACTTCCGGTTTAAGCATGATTTTTCTCGTCTTCCACAGATTATGTCCTGGGACGAATATGCCTTCACTAAGGGAAAGATGAGTTTCATTGCACAAGATTTTGAAAAGCTCAATATCATCACTGTTCTTGAGGGCAGAACACAAGCCATCATCCGGAATCACTTTCTGCGCTACGATAGAGCCGTTCGCTGTCAGGTGAAAATCATTACTATGGATATGTTTAGTCCCTACTATGACTTGGCTAAACAGCTTTTTCCGTGTGCTAAAATTGTACTTGATCGCTTTCACATCGTTCAACACTTAAGCCGTGCTATGAGTCGTGTGCGTGTCCAAATCATGAATCAGTTTGAGCGAAAATCCCATGAATACAAGGCTATCAAGCTCTACTGGAAGCTCATTCAACAGGATAGTCATAAACTTAGTGATAAGCGTTTTTATCGCCCTACTTTTCGTATGCACTTAACCAATAAAGAAATCCTAGACAAGCTTTTGAGCTATTCCGAAGACTTGAAGCACCACTATAATCTCTATCAACTCTTACTTTTCCACTTTCAGAATAAGGAACCGGAGAAATTTTTCGGACTCATTGAAGACAATCTAAAGAAAGTTCATCCTATTTTTCAGACTGTCTTTAAAACTTTTCTCAAGGAAAAAGACAAAATCGTCAACGCCCTTCAGTTACCATATTCTAACGCCAAATTGGAAGCGACCAATAATCTCATCAAACTTATCAAACGAAATGCCTTTGGTTTTCGGAACTTTGACAACTTCAAGAAGCGAATTCTCATCGCTCTGAATATCAAAAAAGAAAGGACGAAATGTGTCCTTTCTCGAGCTTAGTTTTTCTTCAACCCACTACAGTTGACAAAGAGCTAAAATAAAAAGGAGGTATATACCTCCTTTTCTTAACAACTCCGCCAGTAGGACTCGAACCTACGACATCATGATTAACAGTCATGCGCTACTACCAACTGAGCTATGGCGGATAAAAGCTAAGCGACTTCCATATC